>CAXBEL010000275.1:0-5007 GCA_963974735.1 uncultured Flavobacteriaceae bacterium
GAGCCTAAAAGGCGTAAAAGAAGCCCGAAGCGGTTACAGTGGAGGTACAGAAAAGAATCCCACCTATAAGCAAGTAAGTTACGGTAAAACCTCCCACGCAGAGTCTGTAGAAGTATTTTACGATTCTGATGCTATTAGTTTTGAAACCTTGGTAGAAGTATTTTTTGGATCTCAAGATCCTACTACGCCCAATAGACAAGGACCAGATAAAGGAAGACAGTACAGGTCTATCGCTTTTTATCAAAATGAAAAAGAAAAAGAGACTATAGAAAATGTGATTGATCGTTTAAACAAAACCACTTTTAATGGTGAAATCGTAACAGAAGTTTTGCCCTTCCAGAAATTCTGGCCAGCAGAGGATTATCACCAAAATTATGAGCGTAATAATCCGAACAACCCGTACATACAAAATGTTTCTATCCCTAGATTGAACAGATTTAAAGCAAAATTTCCAGAACTTTTAAAAGAAAATGCCATACACTAAATGAAAAAAATATCCTCATTAGCTCTTTTTCTTTTTGCGATGACTATACAGGCGCAACAAGACTTTTCTAAATATAAGTGGAGAAATAGGATATTAGTATTTTCTTCCCCTTCCTTGAGCAATGAAGTTTTTAAAGATCAATTAGATTCATTTTTATCAACACCAAAGAAATTAGATGATCGTAACCTCCTAATTTTCATTTTAGTTAAAGGACGTATTTATGATCACAATTTGAATAGTGTTTCTCATTTTGATGTATCAGCAGTGCGCAAAAAATTAAATATGCCGGTTTCTTATGAAGGACTAATACTTATAGGAAAGGATGGAGCATCCAAGTTAAAAAAAGAGTATCCTGTTGACCCTAAACAGATTTATGAGGCGATTGATCAAATGCCAATGCGTCAAAAAGAAATGCGGGAAAATATTGACGATTAGCACTTGGTAGCTTTTATTTCAAAAATTAAAGGAAACAAACCCGCTTTTGCCGCAAACATTCCTGAATCTGTTATAGTAAGATTAGGAAAAATATTATAAGGAGATTCCTCGTATTCATTAAGATAATTAATATTTAAACCGGCCTCAACTAGAGCATTCAAGACATCACCGATTGAGTGGTTCCAACAATATTCTTTGCTTATCATATCTGCTTCTACATCTGCGTAAGTCCCTTTATATTCTTCATAGATTACCTCTTTTTGATTATAGGAATATTTCATTTTTGGTTTGTCGCCAGTATAATCAAACATCCACGCAATTGGGTGAAATTCTACCATATAAAAAATCCCTCCTTTTTTTAGCTTTGAAGAAATTGCTTGTGCCCAGGGTTTAAGATCTGGAAGCCATCCTAAAACGCCATAGCTGGCAAAGACAATATCAAAAGTGCCTGTAACAGTATGCTCGATATCCAGCGCATTACTACAAATAAACTTAGCGCTTAAGTTCATTTCATTTGCCAAATTCTTCGCTAATTTTATCCCTTCATCAGAAATATCTACACCTGTGCAAACAGCTCCTAACCTACTCCAGCTTAATGTATCCTGCCCAAAATGACATTGTAAGTGCAGCAATGACTTTCCCTTAACATCGCCTAAAGCCTCTAACTCATACCGGTTAAGGGAATTTTTTCCAGCCTTAAAATCCTTTAAATTATAGAAATCACTATTTACATGGACTAAAGTTTTTTGGTTCCAAGTTTCTCTATTAACCTCAAAATAGTGGGTGATTTTATTCATTTAAAAAATATTTAACAAGGGCTAGAGTTAAGCTGAGATAATTTTACGACTATTTATTATACCGGCAAAGGCTCCATATTTTAACCTTCTTTGTCACTTTTTATTAACATGGGTCAAGCATAATTTAGACCTATAAAAGTAAATTTAGATAAATTTTAAAATAACTATGAAAACAGATCAACCACTTTTACAATCTTATACATTAGGAGATCTTACACTTAAAAATAGAGTTATAATGGCTCCTATGACAAGAAGTAGGGCAGAAAATAAAGATAATGCACCTACAGAATTACATACAGAATATTACTCGCAACGGGCAGGAGCCGGACTTATAATTACAGAAGGTTCTCAAGTATCCAAGCGGGCAGTAGGTTACATTTTTACAGCTGGTATTTATAATCAAGCACAAATAGAAGGGTGGAAAAATGTTACGAAAGCCGTTCACGCCAAAGGCGGAAAAATATTTATTCAATTATGGCATGTGGGACGTATGTCACATCCAGACTTTCATAATGGAGAAAAACCACTCGCACCAAGTGCGGTTAATCCTAATGCCAAGTCTTTTACTCCAGAAGGGTTTAAAGATACTGTCGAACCTAAGGCAATGTCAACTCAGGAAATAAAAGAGACTCAAGAAGAGTTTGTTCAGGCAGCAAAAAATGCCAAAGAAGCAGGATTTGATGGCGTGGAGATTCATTCTTCAAATGGATATTTATTCCATCAATTTTTTAATAAAAAATCTAATGTACGTGATGATGAATATGGCGGTTCTATTGAGAATCGCTCTCGATTTTTCTTTGAGACTTTAGATAAAATGAAAGAAGTATGGCCAGAAAACCGAATAGGCGTAAGGCTTAATCCTTCTTTAAATGGCACATTTGGTATTGAAGGAACCGAAGATTCTATTCCAACTTTTGACCATATTGTCGAAAAATTAAATGGTTATGATTTAGCATATCTACACCTATCAGAACCATTTACAGATGTGAGTGACATAGAATTTTTAGAGAGTAATATAGCTAAGCATTTCCGCCCTATTTATAAAGGAACACTAATGATCAATAATAATTTTGATCAGGAAAAAGGAAATCAAATCATTGAAGATGGAGAAGCAGATCTAGTTGCTTTTGGTAAGCTATATATCTCTAATCCTGATTTAGCAGAGCGCTTTGCAATCAATGCGCCGTTGAATGAATGGGATGAAGATACCTTTTACTCACAAGGACCTAAAGGTTATGTTGATTATGATTCTTACAAAGATAAGATGCAGGAGGCCTAATTCTTAAATAGTACTAATTTGTGCTAAAAACCAGTTAATTATAGTAGGGTTGCATTAGTACCATTGTATATTGTTATAAATTTTATAATTATGGAACAGGCAAAATATGAGCAAATGCAATCGATGTTGAACAAACTGGAAGACATCAAGAATAGCCAAGAAAGTATTCTTGATAAAATAAATCACGTTATTACAGATTTATTTCAGAATCCAGATAAAGATGTAGAGAAGGCTATGGAAGCTGCGCATCAAAAGGCATCTGAAAATGTTGAAGCCATAACAGAGGCTATTGAAGAATATGAAATAAAATTTAACAAACTTCAATTGTCGTAATTTTGTTTAAAATTAACAAGGTTTAATTAGACAATATTTAATTTAGGGATGATAATATCATCCCTTTTTTTATGAAACATTTCTCCATTACTGACATTGATCAGATGCCGTCCCGCTTTCGTGCTCATTTTATAAACAGTTGTACAGGTTTTAAATCTGCAAATTTAATAGGTAGTATTTCTGCAGATGGGGTGACCAATGTTGCTATTTTTAGTTCGGTAACACACCTAGGCAGTAATCCTCCACTTTTAGGTTTTGTACTTCGTCCCACTTCAGTGGAGCGAAATACCTATGGAAATATAAAAAGTAATAGCTTGTTTACGGTAAACCACGTTAACCAGAATTTTATAAAGGAAGCGCATCAAACCTCAGCAAAGTATGATGGTAAAACTTCAGAATTTGATAAGACTGCGTTAAATGAAGAATATTGGGATGATTTTGCTGCTCCTTATGTAAAGCAAAGCCGTGTTAAACTGGGATGTGAATATGTAAATGAATATTTTCTCAAAGAAAACAATTGCCATTTTATAATAGGTGCAATAAAACATATTTATATAGACCCAGAAATACAAGCTAAGGATGGCTGGCTTAATTTAGAACAAGCACAAACTGTTTCTATTGATGGACTTGATGGCTATGCATTGCCGCAAATACTTAATAGATTTACATATGCAGAACCTCATAAACCTTTAAAATCCCTCAATCATAATAGCCTTTAAGCACCCTTGAAATAAAGGGGATATTATCTTATATAAATTTACATTGAAAGGGCAGCAGGGCCTTGATCAACCTTTTTTAATACGTAAGTACAGGATTTATTGAAATCTTAAATAACCCACAAAATTTAAAGGTCCGCTGTTAAACCGCTGTTAAGGAATTGGTGTACAGGGATTAGTATTACTATATTTAATACACTAATCAATAAAACCTATTCATTATGAGAGACATTGTTTCACTCATCATCGTTCTTTTAATTATAGGATGGCTGGTGGGCTATTTCGGTTTCGGTGACGCCGTAGGCAGTTTAATTCACATTTTGCTCGTGCTTGCCGTAATAGGAATACTTTACCGCTTGGCTACAGGACGCAGACCTTAAATTTTATACTAACCAATAATATATTCAAATTATGAAAAGATTATTTTTAACACTATTTACAGTAGGAATTCTAGCTACAAGTTTCACAAGCTGCAGAGAGCAAAATTCTGCTGCAGATGATGTAGAAGATGCAGTAGATGATGCAGGAGATGCTATTGAAGATGCAGTAGATGACTAGTCTTGTGCAAATAATATAAATTACTAAACCCGCAGTTAATCTGCGGGTTTTTTATTTTGAATTAATTTATTTGAGCTAGAACCAACTAAATAATTACAGCCAATTCCTCACCTCTTTTAATCTGATCCCAGCTTTCGTATTGCTTCTTTAAATGAACACTGAAGCACTTTACCAAATTAAATACAAACCTTTAAAACACTCTTTTTTAGATATTTATGTTTAATTTTATGTAACAGAACAGTTGAATATACGTCTAATCAATACAATTAAGTAAAATCTTATCCTTAAAGAAAAGTTGAATTTACCCCATCATTGACTTTTCAAACCCTTTGATCATCTGCTGAACTTGTAGTGTAATGTTTAATTTCAAAAACACAACAAATGAAAAATCTAGCTCTACCATTT
>CAXBEL010000276.1:0-4972 GCA_963974735.1 uncultured Flavobacteriaceae bacterium
AAGTGATCTTGTTAGTGCAGTTGCCCAAACAGATTTAAGCAAAGCAACACAAACACCTACATCAGATGTAAATGAAATGCTGCGTGGTAGAATAGCCGGTCTTGAAGTAAATGTAGGTGGTGGTTCTCTACGACCAGGAGGTACATCTGAAATTATTTTTAGAGGACGTGGCTCTATTGAAGGAAATGTAAGTGGTATTTATGTAGTAGATGGGGTGGTAAGAAATGGTGGAATAGAAGATATAAATCCCGACGATATAGAATCTATAGAGTTTTTAAAAGATGCATCTGCGCAAGCGATTTATGGATCTAGAGCGGTAAACGGGGTGGTTCTTATCACTACCAAGCGTGGTAAAACTAATAAAGTTTCGGTATCCTATCATGGGTACACTACAGTGCGCAAGCTAGAGCGCAATTTTGATGTTTATAGTGGTCAAGAATTTGCTCAACTACGTAGAGAAGCACGTCGTACCAATAATGCTTCGGGAGAATATCTTGATGATGAAACTATATTTTCAGAAATCGAATTACAGTCTATAACTAATAATGAGTTTGTAAACTGGGAAGATGAATTATTAAGAAATGGTACGGTCAATAGTCAATTTATAGGTATAAATGGCGGTACCGAGTTTACTAAGATTTACGGAAGTTTCAATTACTTTAAAGAAGAAGGTATTATCCCTACATCTAGCTATACGCGAAAAAATTTACGCTTAAATGTTGATCAAAAAGTTAACGAAAAAGTTTCGGTTCGTTTTGATTTAAACCTGCTTAACGATGATACAGAACGGGCAGCAAATGTAAATGTCATAACAATTTCGCCGTTAGGCAATGCATATGACGACAATGGAGATATAGTACGTTTTCCTAGTGGAGAAGAAGGTACAGCAACTAGCCCGTTATGGAATTTAAGAGAGGCAGATGATGATGAGAAAGGAAACGATTTTGTCGTAAATGTGATCCCTTCTTGGCAAATTACACCAGAGTTGAGATACCAACTTACTACGTCGTTTACCAGAAGAAATACAGAGCGTGGCAGCTACTTATCTTCATTACACTCAAGTGGTGAAAGCGATCGTGGAATTGCTCGTCTTCAAAATGAACTAAGAGAAGCCTATTTTGTAGAAAACATTTTAACCTACGATAAAGAAATTAACGAAAACAACAATTTTAATCTAACGCTTGTACAGGCTGCTGATGAAAATAAATACACACAGACCCGCACAACGGGAAGAGGGTTTACTAATGAGAGTTTGGGCTATGACGGGATTCAAAATGCAATAGGTAATGTATCTGTTGAGCGTGATAAGTCTACTATTAGGACAGCCTCTTTTATGGGTAGAGCGCGTTATAATTTATTTGATAAATACCTGTTTACGGCTACGTACCGCGCAGATGGTTCTTCGGTAAATGCAAATGGCTATAAATGGACGTATAACCCGGCAGGTGCCTTTGCATGGAAATTGCATCAGGAAGATTTTTTACAAGATGTTACTGCCATACAAGAATTAAAATTACGTGTTAGTTATGGTGCTCTTGCAAATGCTTTGAGCCGCCCATATACCTCATTGTTTACCGCAGACGGACAACCTTATATTTTTGACGGGACGACCTTTTCTGGGTATTCTCCTTCGGTAGTTTTACCTAATACAAATCTTGATTTTGAAACCATAAGTACACTTAACTTTGGTTTAGACTTCTCTTTATTTAATAGGTTTTTATACGGTAGTGCAAACTACTACGAGGCAACCACTAAAAATTTATTATTGCGTAGAGGGGTTCCTTCTATAACAGGCTATCAGTTTACCTATTTTAATGCTGGAGAATTGTTAAACAGCGGTTTAGAATTAAACCTGACTGCAAATCTTATCAATACCCAAGACTTTAAATGGTCTGTTTCTACAAACTGGTCAAATAATAAAAACGAAATAAAAGAGCTGTATACAGATGGTAATGGTGATAATATTTTACAAGATGACACGTATGGCTATTATGTAGGACAATCTACAAGTGTTATTAGACAGTATGCATTTGACGGTATTTTTCAGGAAGGAGATGATTTTGAAAATGCTCCGCAAGCAAACCCAGAATCTGCAAATCCTCAAGCAGATTTAGCTCCTGGAGATATTCGTATAAAAGACACCAATGGTGTTGACGAAAACGGAAATTTAACCGGACAGCCAGATGGTAAAATCACTCCGGAAGATCGTGTATTTACAGATAGCAATCCAGATTGGTTTGGCTCATTATCTACAACCGTATCTTATAAAGGTTTTGACTTATTATTAGATTTTTATGCGGTAGAAGGTGCTACTAAAGTGAATCCATTTTTATCAGACTTCAATAATGGCGGTACATTATCAAGTAAGTTAAACGGAGTTAAAGTAGATTACTATACTCCGGAAAATCCATCTACAAGCTATCCGCGACCCAATTATGATGCAGCACCACAATATCTTAATTCACTTGCTATTAAAGATGCTTCATACATACGGTTAAGAACTCTTAGTTTGGGGTATACATTACCCGATGCTATTGTGTCTAAGCTGGATATCGAGATGATAAAACTCTACTTTACCGCTACAAACGTATTTACAAAAACCGATTATATCGGGTACAGTCCTGAGGTAAATATTAGAAATACATTTTCTAATGCAGATACCGGCTATCCTGATGCACGCAGTTTTACATTTGGCTTAAAAGCTCAATTTTAAAAATAAGAACTATGACGACTAAAGATTTTTACAACAGAACTAAAGTTTGTTTGTTGCTAATAATGACTCTGGGTTTTGCAGTTTCCTGTGAAGAGTTCTTAGAAGAGCAACCCAGCACAGTAATAGACTCAAACTACATTTACACCACCGAAGAAGGATTAAAATCTGGTGTTGTGAGTTTATATAAAATTAATCGTGACCGTTATGATAACGGGATAGAAGATTATATGGGTGGTGTATTAATACCCTCACGTAGTGATTTGGCTTTTAACAGATCGGGATATCTGGGACTTATAGGTCGGTATGAGCGTGCAGTTTCTCCAGTAGATTTAGGAGCCAACTTTGCTTCTTCTCTGTTTTGGAAGCACTACTATAACCTTGCAAACAAGGCTACAGATATTATTAATGCTGCAGAGGTTATTGAAGGTATTGATGAAGAGGTACGCAATAAGATTATAGCAGAAGCTAAATTTTTTAGAGCAGAGGCTTATTTCTGTAATTGATGCAAAATCTACAGACGAAGAAGTATTTGCTTTGTTAAACAGTGATTTGAGCTTTGCTATTGATAATCTTGATTGGACAGATACTTTTGGTCGTGTAACAAAAGGAACTGCAAAACACGTTAAAGCTAAAGTTGCTATGTGGCAAGGCGACTGGACTGAAGCTAAAAATCAAGCTGTAAGTCTTATAGAAGAAGGACCACACAGCCTTGTGGGAAGTACTGCAGAGGTTTTTGCTGGTGATCGTAACCACTCAGAGTCTTTGTTTGTAGTACAATCGCAAGATGATGTTTTAGGGGGTGGTGATAATACGATGATTAATGCAAACTTTGTGACTCAGTATTTTCAAATACCGGGTATTGAAGCTAATGTAGAACAAGGTGGTAGAGGCTTTTCGCGCATCTTGCCTAACCTATACCTTTTAGATTTACTTGATGAAGATCCTAATGATACCCGTAATGATGATACTTATTTTAGATTGGAATATTTTTATACTTCGGGAGATAATATTGGAGAAAAAATAGACATATACAGTCCTATCACAGATACAGATCCAGACGGAAACGACTATGCGCGTTACTACCAAAGATTACACCCATCTTGTATAAAATATGCTCAGGATGACGACAATCCAGAGTCGTATTTACAACGCAGTAATATCTTAGTTTACCGTCTTGCAGAAACCTACCTTATAGCAGCAGAAGCTATAATGCGCTCTACAGGTGACCCATTACCATATATTAATGCAGTTAGAACGCGTGCCAACGCTGCACCACTTGCAAGTGTTGATGAGCAGGCAATTTTAGATGAGCGTGCTCGTGAACTGGCTTTTGAAGGACAGCGCTTTTTTACACTTAAGCGTATGGGACAAAGTGTTATTAATCGCCAGATGCGTACTTATGCGGGTGACGGTAAGTACTTCCCGGCAAATTTTGGAGGTTCAAAAGATCCACGTGTTAACTGGATGGATCATTATATAAACTTTCCTATTGCTCAGATAGATTTGGACTTATTAGGCCCTAATTACCCACAAAACGAAGGCTATAACTAGAAATCAAAAAACTAAAATTAAGGTTTGTAAGTTCTGGCTTACAAACCTTTTAAAACACTATTTATGCATAAATTCTTCATCTGCCTGTTTAGTATTATTACCATAGGGTGTCAGCAATCTCAACCTGAAAAAAAACCGGTTTTTGCAAATAATAAGGTTATTGCACACCGGGGTGCCTGGAAAATGCAAAACCTGCCCGAAAATTCAATTGCTGCTCTTAAACAGGCAATTGCAATAAACTGTACGGGTTCAGAATTTGATGTGCGTATGACGGTAGATAGCATGCTTATTGTAACTCATGATAATACCTATGCGGGTCTTAATATTGAGGAAAACACCTATGCAACACTTGCAGAACAAAAGCTAGATAATGGCGAAAAATTGCCCCTTCTCAAAGAGTATATTAAAGCAGGGATGAATCAAAATGATTCTACAGCTTTAATTTGCGAAATAAAACCCTCTAAGATTGAGGGTAAAAATGAACTCCTGGCTCAGAAGGTTATAGAACTGGTAACAGAGCTGGAAGCAGAAAACTACATAGGTTACTACATCAGCTTTAGTTATGATATTCTAAAAACGATTAAAAAATTAAAGCCAGATGCAAAAGTACAATACCTAGATGGGTCAAAACCCCCGGAAACTCTTGCAGCAGATGGCATCGATGGGATGGATTATTATATGGATATTTTTAGAAAAAATCCACAATGG
>CAXBEL010000277.1:0-4967 GCA_963974735.1 uncultured Flavobacteriaceae bacterium
CTCGCGTATAGTAGCTTTACGAATACTTAGCAAACGTGAAGCAGTGGCTGCAGCCATAGCGTTCTTTGTGTTATGCGTTCCCTTCAAAGTCAGATTTTCTGTTGACATATTAAATTTTGTGTTGCCTAGTGTTATTATTATTTCTTTGTTAGCCAAATAGGCTCCCTGTTCCATTTTATTTTTGACCGAAAATGGCAGCAATTGCGACCTTACCGGATTTTCTTTTAACCAATTTTTTATTACCTCATCATCTGCATCATAAATCAAATAATCCTTTTCTGTTTGATTCATAGCTATTCTAAATTTTGAAGCGATATAGTTTTCAAACTTATAGTCATACCTATCTAAATGATCTGGCGTGATATTAGTTAGTATCGCAATGTGAGGAGCAAAATCGACTATACCATCCAGCTGGAAACTACTTATTTCGAGCACGTAGGTATCAAAGGACTTCTCCGCAACCATTTTTGCAAAGCTGTCTCCTATGTTTCCTGCCGCTTCTACATTTAAACCTGCATTTTTCAGGATGTAAGTTGTTAGCGCTGTGGTGGTGGTTTTCCCATTACTACCGGTGATTGCCACTAAAGTTGCTTCGGTATATCTTGAAGCAAATTCAATTTCTGAAATCACTGAAACACCTTTATTATGTAAAGCTTTTACAATTGATGCTTTATCAGGTATTCCAGGACTTTTCATCACTAGATCTGCATTTAAGATCTTAGATTCAGAATGACCTCCATCCTCCCATTCTATTTCAAAATTTTTAAGAACTTCTTTATAGGTTTCCTTTATTTTTCCAAAGTCAGAAACAAAAACTTCATAACCTTTCTTTTTTCCTAAAATGGCGGTTCCTACTCCAGATTCTCCACCTCCTAAAATCACCAACCGCTCCTTCATCTATCTCACCTTTAAAGTGACAATTGTTAGGATTGCCAGCAAAATTCCCACAATCCAAAAGCGGGTAACTATCTTACTTTCATGCAAACCCTTTTTCTGATAGTGGTGGTGCAAAGGCGACATCAAAAAAATACGCCTGCCTTCTCCAGATTTCTTCTTGGTGTATTTAAACCAACTCACTTGAAGCATTACAGAAAGAGTTTCCATAAAAAACACACCACACAAAAGAGGTATTAAAAGTTCTTTTCTAATAACTATGGCAATAACCGCGATTATACCGCCTATTGTAAGACTTCCCGTATCTCCCATAAATACTTGAGCAGGAAATGTATTGTACCAGAGAAACCCTACCAATGACCCTACAAAAGCACTTATAAATATTACCATCTCACCACTGCGGGGGATATACATCACGTTGAGATAATCACTAAAAACTATGTTACCCGATACCCAAGCAAATATCCCAAGTGTCAATACAATTATTGCTGAAGAACCTGCTGCGAGACCATCAATACCATCGGTAAGATTGGCACCATTAGATACTGCAGTAACTATAAAAATTACGACAGGAATAAATATGAGCCAGGCATATTTTAAATAATCCTTGCCCAACCAGCTCATCAACAAGGCGTAATCAAACTCGTTGTCTTTAGTAAAAGGAATTGTGGTTGTTAAACTTTTTTCTTCTTCGCCAAATTCCCGTTCTGAATTCTGGGTGATAAGTTCTGTGCTGTTCTTAGGATTAATCAGTTCTTCTTTTACCGTTATACCTGGATGAAAAAACATGGTGACCCCTACAATAACCCCCAACCCTACTTGACCCACAATTTTAAATTTACCGTGGAGACCTTCTTTATTTTTTTCCTGTATTTTTTTATAATCATCCAGAAAACCTATTGCCCCCATCCAAAGCGTGGTAACTATTAAAAGAATCACATAGATATTATCCAGTTTAGCGAAAAGCAGCACAGGAATCAATGTGGCAAGAATTATAATTATCCCCCCCATAGTAGGAGTTCCCGCCTTTTCAACCTGCCCTTCAAGACCTAAATCCCTAATTGATTCCCCTAATTGTTTGCGCTGTAGATAAAGAATGATTCTCTTACCCCAAATAGTAGATATAGCAAGGGAAAACAAAATAGCCAGGGCAGCTCTAAAAGATATGAAGCCAAAAAGGCTAGCTCCCGCGAGGTTATATTCACTTTCCAAATATTCAAATAGATAGTACAGCATATCTTATTTACTCAAACCCTTTAAAAGGGCAATCATTTATTTAGGTTGTTCAAAATTTCCTTAACCGTCTTGTAATCATCAAAATCCTTTCGCACGCCATTCACCTCTTGATAAGTTTCATGACCTTTACCAGCTATAAGAATAATATCATTCTCCTGCGCCATCTGGCAAGCTGCCTTTATAGCTTGCTTCCTGTTAGCAATGGAGATTATTTTTTTATAATTGGTAGGATCAACCCCCTTTTCAATTTCTTCAATAATAGTATCGGGATCTTCTGTACGCGGATTATCGCTGGTAAAAATTGCTTTTGTACTCAATGACGCAGCTATTCTACCCATTTTTGGTCTTTTAGTCTTATCGCGATCACCGCCGCAGCCTACTACTGTTATAAGCTCTTCATTTTTAGTCCGAATCTCATTGATCGTTTCCAACACGTTTTTAAGTGCGTCTGGAGTATGGGCATAATCTACAATCGCCGTTATTTTTTTAGGAGACACAAAATATTGAAACCTTCCGCTTACGCTTTCCAGTTCGCTTAGCAACTGTAAGGCTTCTATTTGTTCTAATCCCAATAATTCTGTAGCTGCATAGATTGCCACCAGGTTATAGGCATTAAATGCTCCTATTAACTTCACCCATACATCCTGATCGTTGATTTTTAACAGCAATCCTGAAAATTGATTCTCTAAAATCTGTGCTCTATAATCTGCATAAGACTTTAATGCATACGTGATTTTTTTTGCCTTCGTATTTTGCAACATCACAAGACCATTCTTGTCATCAACATTTACCAGAGCAAAAGCATCTTTAGGCAGATTATCAAAAAATGACTTCTTCACATCCCGATATTCAGCGAAAGAAGTATGATAATCTAAATGATCATGCGTGAGATTTGTAAATATTCCTCCTGCAAAACGCAATCCTTCAGTGCGCTTTTGATGAATACCGTGAGAACTTACTTCCATAAAGCAATATTCAACGCCCTCATTATTCATCATTTCCAGATAACCATTAATGGTAATAGGGTCTGGCGTGGTATGCGTAGCTGGATATTCTTTATCTGCAACTAAAACTTTTACTGTTGAAAGTAAACCGGTTTTATAACCTGCCTTAGTAAATAATTGATGAAGCAAAGTTGCAATAGTGGTCTTTCCGTTGGTTCCGGTAATGCCTATTAACTTTAGATTATCGGAAGGATTCCCAAAATAATTAGAAGCCATAATTGCTAAAGCTTTTGCCGTATCATCGGTTTTTACATAGGTAATACCGTTTATAAATTCCTTTGGAAATTCTTCACATACTACGGCCAGTGCACCTTGATCTTCTGCTTTTTTAATGTAGTCGTGACCATCGGTTTGCGTACCTCTTACAGCGACAAATACATCATTTAAACCAACCTTACGAGAGTCAAATTCGACCTTGGTTATACCCACGGCCGTATTCCCCACAACTGCTTCCAGGACCACTTTATACAATATGTCTTTAAGCAAAATCATGACAGTTGTAATATAATTTGTTGATTCTTGGTTACTTTTTGACCAGGCTTTACAGATTGTGCCCTCACCTTTCCACTTCCTTCAAATTGGACTTTAATACCCATATTTTCAAGAATGGAAATCGCATCCATCCCGCTCATCCCTTTTACATCGGGAACTGTGTTATACTGCTGCTGCACCTTTTTATAATAGGAATCGTAATCCCTAGTTATATTTTCGGTATTGGTTTCCACAAGTTGAACTTCATCAACTATAGGTGTATCGCTATAGATTTTCTGTGCTATTTTCTTGAAAACCGGTGCAGCAACAATGTTCCCATAATATCCCAAACTCTTTTTAGGTTTATGAATAACTACGATACAAGAATATTTAGGATTATCTGCCGGAAAGTATCCTGCAAAAGATGATATATACCGGTTGGGTTCGATCCAATATTCGGTTTGACAGGTACCTGTTTTACCTGCCATTGAAAAATCTGGCGAATAAATATTTTTTGCAGTTCCCCGCTCCACAACATTCTTCATCATTTGCTTCACCTCGTGAATGGTTTCTTTAGAACAGATTGCCGGGTTTATAACTTCTTTGTCAAACTTTTCTACTGAAACATCCCATTTTTTCACTTCTCTAATAAAACGAGGTTTTACCATTTCGCCTTCATTGGCTATGGCATTATAAAAAGTCAACGTCTGCAATGGCGTCAAGGACACCCCGTAACCAAAGGCCATCCAGGGTAATGTTGTGCCATACCAATTTTTATCGCCGGGATAAGGAAAGTGAGGAAGTCCCTCTCCTTTAATCGAAAGTCCAAGCTTGTTATTCAAGTCCATATTATAAAGACGTTTTAAAAAACGCTTAGGATCATCTTTATAACTTTCATTGATCATCTTGGCAAAAGCAGTATTGGATGAAACCTCAAAAGCCTTCGCTGCGGATATTTTTCCATAACCGCCCCAATGTGAATCATATACCGTACGGTCATAAAATTTAACACGACCGTTTTCTGTATCTACCACATCACTAGTATCTATTACCTTATCCTCCAGGGCAGCAACCATAGCCATTAACTTAAAGGTAGACCCTGGCTCATGAGACTCATAAACAGCATAGTTACGATCTTCGTAATACTTGCCATCTTTAGTCCTGCCGAGATTAGATATGGCTTTTACCTCTCCAGATTTAGTATCCATAACAACAACACAACCGTGGTCTGCTTCAAATTCTTCCAGAGATTCAAGAAGCGCATGATGTGCTACGTCTTGAATATTTACATCTATTGTAGAAATAACATCATAACCATCCTCTGGCTCTACTATATTATCTATTCCTATCGGTTTCCATTGT
>CAXBEL010000278.1:0-4874 GCA_963974735.1 uncultured Flavobacteriaceae bacterium
TTATGCCTGTGCTTATTTTAAATTTTGGCATTAAAATATCGCCTGTAGTGGTATCGTAACTAATTCTTTCAGGAGATAATAAAGCTGCCTGAGCTTGTTTGCCAGTATTTAATTCGTCATTTACTTGCTTTGCTGATTTGAAATCTGACCGATCAAAAGGGTTGGATTCTTTCTTAAAAACACGAAATTCATTCCGGGCAATAACTTTTGAGCCTGGTGGGGCAGTAGGAGAACCCACGACGAAAAAACCTTGTGCTATTGGGACATTTCTGCGTTCTAAACCTCCATCACCATTTCCATAAGTTGTTCCTGTAGGGTCAATTGTACCATCAACATCATTTATATCATACATAGTAAATGTTGCGGGCGCATAAGTTCCAGATCCGGAACAACTAAGACTGGGAGAATAAGTGCCATAACCACCTTGGTAATCCCTTAGATAATGTGATTTTACTCCTGGATCAGATTCCCAAAAATAAGCGATACCCGTAATAGCATCTCTTACAGCACTTGGTGTAAAACTACCATCTGTACAACTTGCTACAGACTGATTGGAATTTGAAAGCAGATAAAAATTTAAATCCATAGAAGATGGATAGGGATTGCCAACTAAAGTATATTGATCTTTAACAACATCAACTTCAATATCTCCGTTATTGGGTCTACCTCTAAAGTCATAGCGTTGTTCATAATCAGGAGTTAGTTTTTCAACACCCTTCATTGTAAAACCTTCTCCTGTTTCTAAAAGGCCTGTTTCTCCAATTGGAGACCAATTGGCATATTCTGTCCCAATAGTAAATTTCTGCAGCCAATATGTTGCAATTTGTAATGGACTTGAATGTCCTTCATAGTCGTCGGGTGAAAATTTAGCAGTACTGCTACCTATAAGATTTTCGACATTAAATATTCCACCACCAGTTATTCCATAATCGAGATTAAAAGGTTGGTTCCCCGAAGTCCCAGAAATGAAGACATCACTTACAGGACTTGCCCAAAAATGATAATCATATTCATTTGCAGTGCCCTCTTGATAAACAGAAACAATACCTTCACCACTATTGTTGTCTAAACTGTTCCTACCTTGTATTAGTTGGCCTTCATCTCTTAAATAGATATTGCCTTCATTATTTAAAGCACCATCAATTCCATCTCCCTTTAGATTTATATCCTGCTCTACAAATAGAATTTGCCCTTTGTTATAGATATAAACTTCGTCGGTAGAAGTCGCATCGGGATTTGGTTGCACATAGAGTTGTGCAAACGCTGTAAAAGGCAATAAAAATAGAAGAAGTGATTTGGGGTAAAACTTTTTCATAATTAGATATTTGGACAAAAATAATGATTTTATTTTAAGAATACGATTTTAAGGGTAAATTAGAGCATTAGTTTCAGAAAATAACTAAAAATATAAGTTGATGAAAACCTTTAAGTTAGGTCAAAAGGTGTCTTTTATAGACGAAGCAATAGACGCTATAATTACGAAGATAGACGATGATTGGATTCAAGTTGAGACCGAAGAAGGTTTTTTAATGGATGCCAGACCAAACGAAATCATAATACTTGAAGACCCAGAATTATTGGATTTTGATGAGCCGGATATATTTGAAATTATCAAAGAAAAAGAAACGAAGAAAAAGCATAAAACATTTAAAAAAACCAAAGAAGGAGACATTCCACCTATGGAAGTCGATTTGCATATTCACCAACTGGTGACTTATTCTAAAGGTATGTCTAATCACGATATGCTTAATCTGCAGTTAGATACCGCAAGAAGGCAATTGGAATTTGCGATTAAAAAACGCATTCAAAAAGTGGTGTTTATTCACGGAGTAGGCGAGGGCGTACTGCGCATGGAGCTGGAATATCTTTTCTCACGCTATGAAAATGTAAAATTCTACGATGCAGACTATAGTAAATATGGATTAGGAGCTACAGAAGTCTACATTTTTCAAAATCCTTAAACCTTACTTATTATTCGGGAAAATCTGGAGTAACCGTAACATTAACAGATGATGTACCGTATTCTCCAAAATAGAAATTCTCTTGACGTATTACATCATCAGAATTCTGATTTTCAAAAACCAAGTTGCTCAAGTTAATTACTAAAGCGATATCCCTAAGTTGGTAAGTGTGCGGTCTGTATGACGCAATATTATAACTTTCAGCTATTGCAGGATTTAAATAATCTGAGCCAATGCTCTCATCGGTTTTATCATTATTTGGGTTTAAATCCCCATCTGGATCTTCATTAACGGTAGCAATACCGTCATTATCATCATCAGCATCCATAAAATCAGGAATCCCATCTTCATCAGAATCTCTAGAATTCTCCATATCTATATGACCATCTTCTAAGAACTCTACACCTTCTTGAGTTGTGGGCACATTATCGCCATCATCGTCAAAATCATAATAATTAGGTATGCCATCACCGTCCAGATCTGCCATTTCATTAAGGAGCTCTTCATCTTCTCTTAAAATACCGTCATTATCGTCTTCATTTCCTGAAGTCGCAATAGAAACATTTCCTTCCTGGCTCAAATATTCCTCAATTACTTTAGGGTTTGCTGGCGGAACAGAATTACAAAAATAGTCTGTAGTAATATCACCATCATAACGTCTGTAAGTAATCGCATTTGTTGAAGTTCCCAGCGTATAGGAGTAATTATCACCATTGCTGGGGACAGATAAAATAGGCTCTTCTGTCGTTATCTCGAAGGCAAGACTTTCTCTAGTATCATTATTGATTTTGTAAAATACATAATTTGTCGCATCTGCCTGGGCACTCTCAGCAGTAGTACAAAGACGAATAGTCTGATCATCAAAATCAAAAGTAGTGACAATAACATCTCCATCATCACAAGAGATAAATGCAAAAAATAATATAAAAAGTAAAGAATAACGATTCATAAAATGGGTATGTGTGAGCAAAAATAGTCGAATTGTACTTTACAAACGTAGAGGGGTCAGAATAATTTTATTCTCTGTAATTTTGGGGCACTCAATTGTAAAAATTATATGAAGCAAGTCTATTTTGATAACGCGGCTACAACAGCTATTAGATCTGAAGTACTGGATAAAATGATAGAGGTTATGCGGGAAGTTCCCGGTAATCCTTCTTCTACACATGCTGTTGGCCGAAAAGCGAAAAGTCTTATTGAAAGTGCACGTAAAACTGTGGCTAAATATCTTAATGTAAGTGCTGGTGAAATAATCTTTACTTCAGGTGGCACCGAAGCAGATAACCTGGTCATAAATAGTGCAGTACGCGATTTAGATGTGCAACATATAATTACCAGCCCTATTGAGCATCACGCAGTTATTCATGTAGTTGAACAGTTAGAGAAAACCCACGACGTTAAGGTTTCTTTGGTTAAAATAAAGGAATGCGGTAGCGTTGATTTAGAAAATTTGCAAGAGTTGCTGAAAGCTGGAACCTCTAAAACTTTGGTGAGCCTGATGCATATTAACAATGAAATAGGCAATATGCTTGATGTGAAAAAAGTTGCGGAATTATGTAAGCAGCACGATGTTCTTTTTCACAGTGATATGGTGCAGTCAGTCGGGCATTTCGAATTGGATCTGCAAGAAATACCAGTAGATTTTATCGCTGCGAGTGCGCATAAATTTCACGGACCTAAAGGAATCGGGTTTGCATTTGTTAGAAAGCACAGCGGACTAAAACCATTGATCTTTGGTGGTGGTCAAGAACGGGGCAGTCGCGCAGGAACGGAAGCTGTGCATAATATTGTAGGACTCGAAGAGGCGTTGAAATATTCTTATGAGAATCTAGATGAAGAGCGCAATCATATTGAAAGCCTGAAAAAGTATTTTTCAGATAAATTAAAGGCCGAAATACCACAAGCAAAGTTTAATGGAAATTGTGCTGATAATTCTAAAAGCACCTATACTTTATTAAATGTTTGCCTGCCTATTCCACCAGAAAAATCATTGATGCTTCTTTTTCAACTGGATTTAAAAGGTATAGCGTGTTCTAAAGGAAGCGCCTGCCAGAGCGGAAGCGATCAAGGAAGTCATGTCCTTACAAGTTTCTTGTCTGAAGAGGATAAAAAGAAACCTTCGGTTCGGTTTTCATTCTCTCATTACAACACTAAAGAAGAGGTAGATTATACCATTGAAGTTTTAAAGGAATTTATTGGCAGTTAAAAACGTGCTCCCAATCTTACATTAAAAACTCGGGGTGATAAATAGTTAGGAATCGCATATTGCTGTCTGGTGGAAGCATCCCGCACGAAGGTGTTTGTAATACTGTTCTGACGGTCAAAAACGTTGAAAATCTCAAAACCTATACTTAAATCTTTAAAAGTATTTAACCAATGTCCTTGAGGATAAGTTTTGCTAGAATCTGTAAACACATACGAAAATCCCGCATCTGCTCTAAAGTAAAAAGGCAATTTAGTCTGATAATCATAAGGATCTGCATAATTAGGGGAACCACCCGGCAATCCTGTTTGATAAACCATATTGAGATAAACTCTTAGGTTAGGAATTGTAGGCACATAATCCTGAAACAAAACCCCAATTTTTAAGCGTTGATCTGTGGGTCGGTCAATAAATCCCTGATTTTCAATATTTTCTTCTGTTTTGAGATATCCTAAACTAATCCAGCTTTCAGTACCTGGCACAAACTCCCCATTAAGCCGCATATCTAAGCCGTATGCATAGGCCTCCGCATTATTACGGGCTCTATATCGTATTCTTACATTTTCCAGCGTATAGGGATTTACATCTGTTAAGTTTTTGTAATAAGCTTCAGAAACCAACTTAAATGGACGTTCCCAGAGATTAAAACTCCAATCGTGTCCCAGTACTACATGAAAGGATTGCTGCGCTTTAACATCAGGTCTTACCTG
>CAXBEL010000279.1:0-4873 GCA_963974735.1 uncultured Flavobacteriaceae bacterium
AGCCACTTGATGCATTTTCTCT
Organism: uncultured Flavobacteriaceae bacterium; assembly: GCA_963974735.1. Classification (GTDB taxonomy): domain Bacteria; phylum Bacteroidota; class Bacteroidia; order Flavobacteriales; family Flavobacteriaceae; genus Leeuwenhoekiella. The sequence goes on from CAXBEL010000279.1 coordinate 23, forward strand.
TGCCGGGGTCCAGTTTTGTGGACCATAAGGATCATATAAATGGTAGAAATCACCGCCAGTATCAGAGCCTAATTCACCGTATTGCATTTCCAGTAAGTTTTCATTGCTTAGTTCTCCCGGTTTTTTAAAGAGCTCGTAAAAATTAGGATAGAGTGAAAATCTTCCTGAATTAATTACTGCACCTGCCGCATCAGCGACTCCCTGATAGTTTTTAAGTTCAAGATTTGCCATAGCCTTTATTGCATAGGCAGTGTACTTTGTTACGGCACCTGGAAGATCTGTTCTTTCATTTGGCCTTAAAGCGGGTAAGGCTGGAATTGCCTCATCCATTTCCATGGAAATAAATTGCATTACCTCATCATGAGAAGAAAGTCCATTGTCCTCTATTTCTTGATTGGGATTATTTGTGGTGTAAATAAAAATATCTCCCCATACCCGTGCAAGATTGAAATGGAGCCATGCTCTCAATACCCTTATTTCGGCGATGTACTGATCAGCGCGAGCTAATTCATCATCATCAAGAAATTCTCTATATCTCTCAATCTGAAGAATAGCTGTGTTTAGACTAATAATATCACTGGTATGCACATTCCAAAGAGAGTTGTACATCCAGTAATCTTTGTTGTAAACATACATATCTGTATCAGAAAATGGTTGCTGATCTCCCAGACCGCCCGCGTTTACATCATCGCCACGTACTGATAAAAGAAGTGGTTCTTCCCAGCCTCGAGTTGCAAAAACGTTGTAAGCACCTATAAGTGCATCTACCATTTCTGCAGAGTTTGTGTAATCTAGATCATCAGCGTTTAACTGCCCCGATCTTTCATCAAATTCATTGCCACACGAAAAAAGTAAGGTGCTGAAAGTGAGTAAAATAAAAGTTCTAAAAATCTTTTTCATCTTGCAATTTTTTAAATTTTAACGTTTATGCCTACTGAGTATATTGAAGGTATGGGATAGACTTGTCTATCAACCCCATCAGGAACTTCTGGATTAAAACCATTGTATTTAAATATTGTTAACGGTCTTTCTGCAGTGAAATACAGTCTTATAGTAGGTAGTTGGGGAGAGACAACAGTATAACCAACTTGAAGATTTTGAATTCTAAAAAAATCACCATCTTCTATCCAGAAAGTACTTAATTGTTGGTTCCATACTTTACGCAGGCCAGCTGAGGATGGGTAGCTGTTGCTTGTGCCTTCACCGTGCCATCTGTTGATAGCGAGATCTGCATCCATATTTGTATCCTGTGTAAAGATTATCTCTCCTCTTTTTCTATTGAGAATCTTATTGCCTCCTTGTCCATAAAAGCTAAGTGAAAAGTCAAAGTTTTTATAGTTCATGGCAATGTTTCCACCATATGTGAATTTTGGCAGAAAAGATCCTAATATTACTCTGTCATCTGCATTAATAAATCCATCACCGTTTTGATCTTTAAAAATTAGATCCCCAGGAATAAGGCTGGCCTCGGGATGATTTGTTACATAAGGATCGGCTGCAACCTGTTCTTGATTTTGATATACACCTTCTACTTCAAGCCCGTAAAATGCAAGTAGAGGATCTCCTACTTGAGTTCTTTGTCTAAATTCAGCAGAACCCCCATCTATATATCCTTCTTCGTTGTTGAGATATGTTGTTTCATTTTTTACGGTAGTGAAATTGGCATTGACAGAATAATTGAAATCATCACCAATATTATCGCTCCAATCGACATTTAATTCAAGGCCCTGATTTCTTATTGTTCCTGCATTTTGCCCCAAGGTAACGTTGATAACGGGAATGGTTATAGGGACTATTGCATCTTTGGTATCTCTAATAAAATAATCTGCATTTATAGACAATCTATCATCTAAAGTACTCATATCAAGTCCAAAGTTCTTTTCCTCTACAAGTTCCCAAGTGTTATCGCTAAATGCAGAGGTTGATGTAAATCCAGAGTATGCCTGGTCTCCAAAAATTGCATTTACATTGTTTATGGTATTAGCTCCTGAGCTTGCCGCTACGTTATCGTTTCCAAGTTTTCCGTAACTAGCCCTTAACTTAAGAAAATCAAATACACCGTTATCTTTCATGAAATCTTCATCTGAAATCACCCAGCCGGCACCTACCGATGGGAAAAGACCCCAAGGATCTTTAGAAAATTTAGATGAACCATCATATCTTAAGGTTCCATATAAAAGATATTTATTTTTAAAGTTATAAGCTACTCGACCAAAGAATGAAAGACCGTAAGTTCTATTAGCACTTTCTCCCACGTTACCACTAAAGGAAGTAGGATCAGCAAAATTGAGGTATTGGCTCGTTTCAAGTTCTATACCGCGAATCGTATTACCTGTAGCATCAAAGAAGTTGCCGGCTTCATCCCTATAGGAATGACCTGCTAAAACTGTAAGATTGTGCTCTCCAAAACTGTCCTCATAAGTTAATGTATTATCCCAATACTGGTTTGAAAAATTGTTTTGTTCCCTTTTAATACTACTTATGCGCTCTACGTTATTACCCAAAGTATATGGAAAATCCACATAGTGTTCTTCAAGTGTGGAATAATCGTGACTATAAGAGGATTTAAAAGTCAATTTATCTGCTATTAGATCTGCTTCAAAATACATGTTAGTCAAAACCTTCCTTATTTTCAGTTGATTTCTATTGTAAGCAATATCAGGAAATGGGTTTTGTGTTCCTCTGTAACCTAATGTCTGAGCATTGGAATATTGGACAGGTGAGGCATCAGTATTCATCTCATCTATAACAGGCATCGTTGGCACTGCAAAATATGCTTTAAACCATGCGGAATTTTCAGGAGCGTAATTTGTAGCATTACTAAATATATTACTCACACCAGCCCTAACACGGTCTGAAATATCAACATCCAGTTTAGCTCTAATGTTGAACCTTTCATATTTATTTTTCATATCGAGGATACCTTCCTGTGAGAAATAATTGGTTCCCATTGAATAAGTAACCTTTTCTCCTCCACCTCTAACACTTATACTGTGACTTTGAATAATGCCCTCTCTTAATATTTCATCATACCAATCTGTATTAGGCGCCGGTATATTGGGATTTGTTCTACTTCTGCCAAAACGTTGCATAGCGTTAAGAATAAACTGCGCGTCTGGCCCTGAGCCAGATTCAAAGGCCATAGTGCTAAACTGTTCAGAATTGGCCATTTTTACTACGTTCTGTGCAAACTGAAAGCCAGTGTATCCGTCGTATTCCACTTGGGGAACAAGGTTTTTTCTACCCGATTTAGTCTCAATAATGACAACTCCATTAGCAGCTCGTACCCCATAAATTGCAGCGGAAGATGCGTCTTTTAGCACATTAATAGATTGTATATCCTTTGGGTTAAGGAAATCGATATTGCTATAAAATGCACCATCTACTACATAGAGAACATTTGAATCGCCAGCATTGTAAGTGCCAAGTCCCCTTATTCTAACGGTTGGCGATGCACCTGGAGATCCCGCGGATACGATTTGTACACCAGGAACTTTACCTTGTAATGATTGCATTACGTTAGCAGCTGGGGTTTTTTCTATTTCTTCAGAACTAACGGTGGCTATAGATCCTGTAAGATCTCTTTTTTTCTGTGTTCCATATCCAACAACGACAACTTCATCAAGTTCAGATGCTTCATCTTGCAATACTATGTTGTAGGTCTCTTCAGCTGTAACAGCAAATGTTTGCGTTTGAAATCCTAAAAAGGAAACATCTACTTGATCTCCGACAGTTGCTTCTAAACTAAAATTACCATCAAAATCTGTTACCGTATAGCTGTCTTTATCTACAACTTTAATATTGGCTCCGGGAAGGGGAGCATTACGGCTATCTGTAACCAGACCAGTAATGATTTTTGTGTCCTGTGCCCAAGAAGAAAATGAGAGAATGGTCAGAACAATTAATACGTATAATTTGGCTTTCATACACACTTTTTTTGGTTGAGTTTTTTTAATTCTACATTAAAATTAGAGCAATGATTTATGTTGTAGAATACATAACAAATACATCAAAATGTTAAAACATTATAAGTGTCTGTATGATAGTGGTTTAAATTATATAATTAAAATATATAACGTTTTCGTAAATTGATTTGATGTAGTTTTGATGTAGTATTAGTGTTTAAAATGACGGATTGAAGTAGTTTTGATTAGTAATTGGAAATCAAAAATTTGGAAAGATTTTTACCCGATTTAAGATTTAATTTTTTTCTCAAGCGATATCTATGTATTTCTACACCTCTTGCAGAAATTGCCATTAAAGGTGCAATTTCTTTTGTACTCATATTCATTTTTAAATACGCACACAGTTTTAAATCTTTTGTGCTTAAACTGGGATATTTTTTTAAGAGATCGTGAAAGAAATCATCGTTAATCTCATTAAAATTGGTTTCAAAAACTTTCCAGTTATCCTTGCCTTCTATTATGTGATTGATTTTAGTCTGTATATTTTTAAATTTATATTGATTGTCAAATTTATCTTTGACATCATCCAATTCATTTTTGACCTCCATTAATGTGCGATTTCTTTTAGCCGCCAAATAGGTAGTGTTAGCTAATTCTTTACGCTTCGTATTAATTTCATCGAGCAGTTTATTGCGTTCGGCTAATTGAATTTTTCTTTCTTGTTCTTTATGAACTTTCTGTTCTAATTCGCGCCTGTGTTTATTTAATTTTCTTTTGTTGACGGCAAAAATTAGAAAGGCACATCCCAATACTAAAAGAAGGTAAAATGATTTCATCCAATTGTTAAAATACCAGGGGGGGAGAATTGTAAAATTTAAATTCAAGGGTTTGGCACTTAGATTTCCATTTGCAATGGACCAAATTTTTAAGTTATAAGCGGTAGGGG
>CAXBEL010000280.1:0-4864 GCA_963974735.1 uncultured Flavobacteriaceae bacterium
CATAAAACTATTGGTCGGGGTATAAGAGCATCCAAAGCCTCAAGTTAAAAATAAATAGGAAATGGAGTAGTAATGATTTTACTACTTAACATAATATAAATTATATAACAATGCTATGGATTTGCTGCTTACGAGCCTAGCGAGTAATTAACATAAGATCAGATATAGAATCTGTGTCTTGGCCTGTGGGCTGATAGTTCTATATCGGTACCGATCTTATGTTAAAGGCAAATCCAGGATTCTGTTACAATTACTTTTCATTGATAGATGAATCGCAAATCCATCCAGCCGCACAACCGTGCTTATATAATCTTATTATGTTAACCATGCCTATCGGCCTGGCGAGTATTGACGTTCAGTGCTCCGATTCTTAAGAACCCCTAATCACGTTTCTCCCTGTTATATAATTAGACGTTATATTAAATAGCCGATCGGCCAGCGCACAAACCTGCGCTCTGCCGTGCCCTGACCAAACGGGTATTAATAGTTTTCCCCACGATCTTTCAGGCTCTGGCCTGAGTACCAACCCAAATGCAAGAGAATCTCAGGCAAAGCTTGTCGTTCAAAATTTCGTTATTCGGGGAATTGTTCAGTTCGTTTTCAAATAATCCATTCTCAGCGATTAAAATTTTGCCTGTTATACAATTGCATGCCAACGCTTTGTTTGGCTCACTGCACAGGCCAAGGACCTACAATTAACTGTTTAGAATACGGTCTTCATCATATTCGCAAAAGTGACCAGGCGGTTCCGAACAACGTGCTTTTGTGACTCTGTATACCCCATTACAGAAAATACATCTCTTTGACTCATTGTCTGGTGGTATAATGCCTAAGTCTTTAATCTTTGACACTAATTCAAAATTATTCTCTTGATTACTATTTAGAAGTTCGGTTGGTATTTTTATTCTCCGTGTCATTATTTAATCCTCATATAAAAAGCTCAAGCCGCTAGGCTCATACTTTTCCATTGATGAAAAGTATGCAAAAATCTAGGCAAAATAATCACTCCTAACACACCGCCTACCGCACCCCCGGTATTTTGCCTTGCCAGCCCGCCTAGATGCAGACGCTATTCTACTTAACATAATTAAAACTGGTCAAACGAAATTTTCTTCCCATGCATTATCAATGCATCTCTATTAGCTCTTAGTTCGGCGGCAACTTCGAAATCAACCTTGTACATAAGATCAATATGCTCATTGTACTTTTCAATCATCAATTGAAAAACAGATTCACTGTCTTGTCCTTTTAGAAACTCTATCAATCCATGATTGGCACAAATAGCAAATGTGTCTATATGATGGGTCCAAATGAAAATTGTCTTTCTATATCCAATGAAGCAATGACAACCACAATTAATTAGGTCTTTTCCCAACTTATTGCCAGCATCACAGGAAAAGTTATATATCAAAGAATCACAAAAATTTTTACCATTTTGGGCGATGGACAAATAGCTTTCAGTCCCTGATTTAAGTAAGCTATTCTCATCTCCATGTGAGTATGCTCCAAAAATGAAATGACCTAAATTTTCAGTTAATAATGATACAGCTAATTCATTTAATCTATCACTATTAATTTCTGTATAATCAATGGAGACCGAATTTAGAAAGCTATCAAGTTGAGTTTTGCAAGCCCTGAAAAATAAGCCTAAACTGGTGTCTTTTTCATCAAACGCTAATATTATGTCGGCCATTTACAAATTCTCTTTTTTTCTTAGCAATAAATCGATTGTTAAGGAATTGAGCTTTTTCTCGAACTCCTTCCCTATTTTTGATCCATTTCTAATCTCTTTTAAGAGATCATTTAGACTGAATGAGCGGCCCTCCGTCGATACATAAATTGGAGTATCCTTATCCTTATCGCTTTGTATTATCCAATCTTCTATTGTATTTGCTAGACTATTTTCAAGTGTCATATAAGCCTTATCAGCCATATCCATGCATTCTTCTAATGAGGCCATTTTACTTAAAAACCCAAATGCATCATTGTTAATAAAATCACTGAATTCCTCATTAGTTTCATTAATACCACTCCAAAGGATAACAGGAATTATGGAGGAAGATTCATGAATTTGTCTTAGAAGGGAATGACCATCTTCTCGATCATTTTCAGAAAACTGTATATCCAAAATCACTATTAAATTCTTATCCAAGTTCTGAATTATGAAATCAAGTCCTTCATTTGGTTTTGTAAAGAACCTAATGCTTGAATATTTATCCTCCAGGCTAAAGAGGAAAGCATGTTCAGCGATTTTAGGATTATCATCGATTATGACAAAAGTTACTTCCATAAAGGTTATTTTTTAAATGGTAGCGTAATCTTAAAAGTTGCTCCAGTAGGCTTTATTTCATTATCAACAACTTCAATCTCACCTTGCATAGATTCAATTCGTGTTTTGACCATATAAAGTCCCATTCCTGCCCCTCCATCTTCGGCGGTATTTGTGAAGAAAATGTCGAAGATTCTGTATCTGTCAGCTTCCTCAATTCCAATTCCATTATCTGAAAAGAGAATAGTTAAACTTGTTTTGGTTGTAACGCTACTGCATTTTATCAATTTATCGTTCTTTCCCTTTAGAGCCTTTATTGAATTTGAAATGAGGTTGTCAAAAATATCTTCAATAGCCTTTCGATTATAATTTAGAATAAGGTTGTGATCTATCTCAATCATTGTTTTAATTCCCTCCTTTTCAAACCTGTCGGAATAGATATCATTGAATAAGTTTTCAATTAACTCCTTTAAATTTATTTCTTCTATTTCAGTGTCTGACTTGGCATATTTCAGCATGAAATCCACTCCTTTTCTGAGCTTCATCAGTTCATTATAGATATTCTTTGATATCTGAATGAACCGATTTTCAAGTTTTGGATTGGGGTAATTTTTATAGAAATACTCTGCGCTAGTAAGGATATGTCCAATCGTATGTTTTGTCACATGTGAGAACATCGCAGCGTAGGTCTGAAGGGATACCAGACTAAAAAATAGATTTTCCTTTTGTTGACTTTCCTTTTCTAATCTAGCGTAATCCTTCAAGCCTTTTGTTACACTACCTTGTATTTTACCAAGGTTTGCCTCAACGTTTCTAAGCAGAACTTTTACCTCAGGTGATGCTTCTTTTTTAATAGCAGAAATTTCTTTCTTTAGTATCTTCAGTTCTGTATTGGCTCCACCTAGATCAGATTTACTTGTCTCTCTAACGTTTTTCTTTGCATCACTTAAATAGCTTTCGAGTTGAACAACTTGTTCAATAATCAACTTTTTAAGCTCCTCCCATTGGGGGTTTTCGACAAATCCCTGTCGATTGGTAGATTCAATTATATCTGGATTGTATTCATCAGTAATTTCGACGATTCCCAACAAATCGCGACTACTTAGTTTATCAAAAAAACCAGAATATCGACGTTTATCTAACCCGAGTATGTCCTTTTGTCTGTTCTGGTCAGCAACATACTCTGCAAAAGGAGTGGTTATAACCCCATCTCTGTAAATCTTAATTCCGTCAATATCAGACTTATATTCATTCTTATATTTTCTCTTGGCCTCTTGATTAAAGTAATAGATACTTAGCTGAACTAAACCGCAGGGTCTTTCTGGGACAGAAATTATTGAAAGCTTCCCATTATCACATTTTAAAATTTCCTGAGTTTTTTCTTCCGGATCAAAGGATAAAATAATTTCTTCTGTAGCAAAATCAAGTAGTTGGGGTTCAACTAGTTTATCGTTGAAATCCTCATACGGTGAAAACACAGTAATCTTAAACGGGTATTGTTCCTGTAAATGAGTGAATGGCGAGACAATTTTGGACAGTTCTTTATAGGCTCTTTTTACATCATTTTCAGTCCATATTTCCCTAACATTGGAAATCTCTAACCTTGTTCCTTGCTGATTTATCGGAGCATCTTCAAACCAATATTCATTATCAATATCAGTAAAAAACGGTTTTTCCTCTTCAAAATCAAGTTTTAATTGAAACTCTTCAAGCTTAGAGTACTCCGCCCAATCCGTTTCAAGACAGAGTAATTTAGGTTCGTTAACTTTTTTAGTTTTTAAAATTAGACTTTCGCCAAGTTTATCTACAGCGAAGCGTCCGACCCCTTTTTTACCAGAGACTTTTCTTTTATGAGGTGCTGGTGATAATTTCTCTCTTCTTTTGCTACTCGTACCAATTACCATCCATTTGTTCTTGATGTCGGAAAACTTCATACCCAAACCATCATCTTGGATAATTATTTTAGACTGCTTTGTTAATGGATTGATATTTTGAAATTCAACTGTTACATTTTCGGCATTGGCATCATATGCATTTTTAACTAGTTCAAATAAGGCTGTAATTCTATCTGTTATTAGTTCTCGCCCTAAAAGACGGTAAGCGCTAACGTCAAAATTGAATCTAATAGATTTATGATTTTTCTTGCCCATTTTAGCTCATTGCTATAATTCTCTCGAAAATGGCCTTAGCCAATAAAGGAGGCACAGCATTTCCAATTTGTTGCTGTATGTACATTAGTGTACCCTTGAATTGAAACGTATCAGGAAAGCTCTGTAAACGAGCTGCTTCTCGAACAGATAACCCTCTATGCTGAATAGGGTGAATAAGCATGTTTTTCCTGTAATTAGAAATGACTACCGAAGGCTTATTTAATTGTAATCGTTTATAAATACCTGAATGACAGTTGTTTTTGTTAGCATAGTTCCCCATCAACTCATCTGGAATCGCTTTCCAATTCTGACCCTGTCCAATGTGTCTATAGCGTTCAATCACGTACTCTTGATTTCGCGAAACATAGTTTTGTAGAGACAATTCAGAACCTTCTCTCATTAAGTTCACGAATGCATTTTCAGCATCTTCTTTATATTTTTCTAT
>CAXBEL010000281.1:0-4861 GCA_963974735.1 uncultured Flavobacteriaceae bacterium
CCTCCTCACTCTTCTTTTTTAGCTCTGTAATATCCCTAATTTGAGCTACTAGTGTATCTGGCTCTCCGCTTTCTTTAAAGATTAATGAAGCATATACATTTGCTATAATTTCGGAGCCATCCTTATGAAAATACGTTTGCTCAAAATCCAAGCGGTTCTCCTGAAGCTTAAAAAGGTTTGTAATTTGATCCAAACTTTCTAAATTATCACTTGGATGGGCCAAATCTTTAATCTTAAGTTTGAGGAATTCTTCTCTTGTAAAACCAAAAATTCCCTCAGCAGCTTTATTTACATTCTTTATTTGAAAAGTTTTTGCATCTATAAGCAGGAACGCAATAAGAGTATTATTAAAAGCCATTCTAAAACGTTCTTCACTCCTCTCCAGCTCAAGTTCACGCTTTTTAATAGGATTTATATCTTTTAAAGTGCCTAATAAACGTACACACTTGCCATTCTCAAATTGTGCTTCACCGCGTGCATTTACCCAAACTTCATTTCCTTTTGTGGTAAGTAGAGTCAACTCTTCAGTCCAACCTATCCCTGTTTCTATAGCCTTATTGATTACTTCTGTAATTTTATCCCTGCTGTATCCATCTTTATAAAAATTTATACCCTGTTCTAAATTAGGCTCAAAATCATTAGAAACTTCGTGTATTCTCTTGGTTATACTGCTCCAGAAGACTGTCTTTTTAATTAAGTCCACTTCCCAATAACCTATGTCTGCAACTCGATTTGCTTGTTTACGCAATTTCATTATGCGCTCTTCTCGGGCATTTTTAACAAAAACGCGTTGTATAATTATTCCCTTCTTGTTATTACCTAAGTCATAGGGATTTAAACTCCAGCGATATATACTATCCTCATCAATATTTAATTCTAGAAAAAATTGCTCAATGCCTTGAGCCGCTTCATCCAAAATCACATCCCAATCGGAAAGATTATTTTTAACCACTGGCAGCTTATAAAGCGAATCCCCTTTCAGGATTCCTAGATTGGATTTCCATAGCTCAGAGCAGCCTAAGATGGTTAAATCCAAATCTGCTATGGCCACAAATCCTGGCATTCTATCAATGCTCATAGGCACCAAACTATCATTAGAGTAGCGAGTCTCCTTCATAAATTTTAAGTTGCAGTAAGTATGTTTTCAAATTCCTGCATTTGATTAATCTCCTGATCTTTATATATTAATTTCCACCCTAAAGATCGAGTAAGAATATATATGTTAGAAAGTTCTGTAATTAATCTGTTACGTGCATTGGCTTTAAGCTCTGATGCCTCTATTTTTTGCTGAATTGATTTATTTACTTTATTCTTAATCTTATTATAGTCATCTGCATCAAATTGATTCAGGTAATCTTGGGTTACATCGTAATATTCAATATCTGGATTAATAGTTATCTCTTCCTCTGGAATACTTGTAATAGTAATTATATGATTCTCAGAATCTACTTCGGTCACCAGTTTTCTTAGATCATACGCTATACTCACCTTCGCATTGATAACAATAAGGGCTTTCTTTTTAGCCGAAAAAATATCTAAATAAAAATTTTTTGAATCATTATAGGTAAAAACCTGAGCAAAGGTTCCTTCAGTAACAACAAGCTTTCCTACATTCTTTATCTCTTTCTGAATAAGCGTAGAGGCTTCTTCTATGCGAGCCTGGTCACTATTGCGATTATCACAATAACGAAATGTAAAAACTACAATTAATGTAATTAATACTCCAAAAAGTATTTTACGCATAGAATATTCTGTTATATGATGCAGGGAAGAAATTGGGAATTTCGATTAACACAGTACCCACATACCTATAAGTTGTTTGCGAAATTCGGATAAAAAACGAAAATAACCGACAGAAAGCGCAATTATTTTACTTCAAAGTAGTAAAATTCAAAGTTTTAAAGAAAATAAGATCGAAAATTTATTCTGCTTAAATGAAAATTATGTGTGATAGGATATGATATTTATTCAATTTGAATTACAACCGAATCTGAAGATAGACCATCAGCCTTTGCAGTTATTTTGACACTTCCCTTTTTAAAATCAGCTCCTAAAATTATAACTGCTTTGCCATAAAAGAGATTTACATAATCAGCTTGAAAAGGTTCAAAGGATTGCGGATTTCCATTTCCTACACCAGCTATGTGACCTGTGCCTGTGAGTGCTATTTCTATCTTTTGATCTGCCAGCGGACTCAAATTCCCATCCTTATCATAGGCTTCAACCGTTATATAAGAGAGGTCCAGACCATCTGCTTTAAGGGTTTTACGATCTGCCGACAATTTAATTTTAGAAGGCTCACCGGCTGTTTTTAATATTTGCTCTCCGAGTATTTGGCCATTTTTATAAGCTACAGCTTTAACTTCCCCGGGTTGGTATTTTACATTTTTCCACATTAATCGAAAACGCTCAGTAGAATTCTGTGAAACTGGATTTTTACATTTTTTACCTTTTGATTCTCCATTTATAAAAAGCTCTGCACAATCCCCATTAGTATAGACAAAAACGGGCACGTTCTCTCCTTCTTTACCTTCCCAGTTCCAATGTGGCAAAATATGAATTGTAGTCTCTTCAGGCTTCCAATAACTTTTATACAAGTAGTACCTGTCCTTTGGCAACCCTACCAAATCTACAATTCCAAAATAAGAACTTCTTGAAGCTTCCCGATCACCCATTCCCATCTTGCCAACTTCCATATTTGTGTACGGTGTGGGTTCTCCCAAATAGTCAAAACCAGTCCAGACAAATTCTCCAGCTATATAACTTTCGTCCTGCTGCCACATAAAATCATCATCAGCTATTTCTGCCCAGGCAGGGGCATGTAAATCATACGAACTAACTTGTAGGGATTTGCTGAAATCTGTTTTTTCCTTTGGCAAAGGAAGTTCATAATATCCTCGTGTACTTACTGTAGAGGCTGATTCACTTATTACTACAGATTTATCTGGCTCCATCTGTCTTGCGAGTCTGTAACGTCTTGCATAGTTCCAACTGTGTACATCATACAGATCAAAATGCCTTAAAGTTGCACTTTGCATATTGTCATTTACAAGTGTGGTAGGTCTGGTAGGATCATATTTATCTACATAATTAAGCATGGTGTGCAAACGCTGAAAGCCATTATTGATATTCCATTGCACATCGCCTATCTCATTGCCAACACTCCACATAAATACCGATGGATGATTGCGATCGCGCTTAACAAAATTCCTAATATTGCGGTGAGCGAATTCTTCAAAATCTGTCTCATCAGTGATATCTGCTTTACCATCATATTTGTCAAAAACCTCATCAAAAAACAAAAGCCCCATTTTATCACAAAGTTCCAACAATTCTGGAGCCGCAACATTATGACTGTTTCTAATCGCATTCACGCCCATAGATTTCATTATTTCCAATTGACGTTCCATAGCACGTGGATGAAAGGCCGCTCCTAATGGACCTTGATCGTGGTGCAAATTCACCCCTTTTAGCTGAACCCGTTTATCATTAAGATGAAAACCATCATTGGCAGTGAAATTAATTTTTCGAATTCCGAATTTGGTTTCCGTTTGATCAACCAGTTTATCACCTAGATAAACCTGAGTTATCATTTTATAGAGATTGGGATTGTCCACGTCCCACAATTCCGGATCTGTAACCTGCAATGTCACCTCCATATCTTTATCCCTGCCAGATTTTATTAGGCCTTTAATTTCATTACTTGTGACTTCAATCCCTGAAGGATTTTCAATGGACTGTAAAACGGTAATTGAATCCGCTTTTGTTGAAGTGTTTTTTACCGTACTCATGACGCGCACAGCAGCATAATTTGGCTTTATAATAGGAGTAGTAATATAAGTGCCCCAAACATCTAGATGAACAGGCTCGGTTACTACCATCTGTACTTTTCTATATAAGCCGCCTCCTGGATACCATCTACTATTGTGATTATTTGTATTGGCATAAACTGCCAGCATATTATCTCCTTCAAAATTTAAATACGCAGTGATATCTACATAGAAAGAATTGTACCCGTAATCCCATTCTCCAGCAAGTTTTCCATTAATATATATCTGTGGGAAAGCCATAACGCCATCAAAAATCAAATAAAAATGCTTTCCCTTTGAAGATGTAGGTACATCTAGTTTTTTACGATACCATCCTTCCCCTTTCCATGGGAGTTTCCCAGTGCTACCATCTCCTGCTTTTTCAAAAGGTCCAGAAATAGCCCAATCATGTGGCACCCTCACATCTTGCCACTCTGAATCATCGAAGTCTAGATCTGCTGCGTTTTTAGGATTGCCTTTACTAAATTTCCAATCTTTTTGAAGTGTAATAACTTGTCTTTCCTGAGCCTGGCTTTGAAAAGTTATCAGTAAGAAAACTAAGGCAAGGGCAAAGGAAAATTGTTTTTGAAGAGTAGTTATCATTCTTTGGAAATAAAAAGGATTTATAAATAGTTAATCGGTAAGGGTGGCGTTATAAAATTCCAATCCTAAATTGGCTTTATAGTCGTGGTCAAATAAAGTTGCATTGTCCCAGTGGGATCCTTGAGCCCATTCCGTGTAGCAGTTAGTGGAGACCCAAGCGGGTTCCCAATAAATTAAACCCGCTCCGCCTGACTCTTTTATTACATCCCTCAATTTATTTAAATAATCAAGTTGCCCCTGTTGACTCGCAGGATAACCGGATATTAAAGCATCATTACCTAAAATATTATTGGCGCCATCTACATTTTCCATAGTGAATGGATAAGCAGTTTCAACAACCATTAATTTTTTACTATAAGTGTTTATTAAAGTGGTCAACGCTTCAGAGACATTGTCTAATGTGTATTCTGACCAAATATCTGCAACATCCTCTTGAGTAGCTTTAATTG
>CAXBEL010000282.1:0-4854 GCA_963974735.1 uncultured Flavobacteriaceae bacterium
CATTCCCTTTCCTCATCTCCCTACAGATAAGGTAGTGGGTCTTGTAACCATAAGACCTACAGATAAATTAACCGCGTTGCGCAAGAACATCTGGAAGTACTGGGGCGGAAGCGTTTTTTTTAGAGATGGAAGCATTTCCATGCCCAAAGTTTTTGATGTAGAAATTAAAGACGTTAACAGTAAAATAGTTGCAACTATTGAGAACCACGCTCGCAATAGTATTGAATTAACGCTGGATGGAGTTATCGATTTTATAAACCACAGACACAAAGATTTATTTACCGACTACAAGGTTTTTAAAGAACAATTTGTTGTTTGCTGGGCGGGAAACAAAAAAAGGATTAAGGACAAAACATTTTATAGCCGAGTAGATATAGAACTCATTAACGAGCAGGTACGTTTATTTTACTCCGCTCTAGATGAAGTGTCCATATCTATTACAGATGAAAGTTTTACCATTTTAGAATACGTGCTCTTAGGACTTCAGAAAAAATATAAGTATTACCCATTAGAGGAATTGACCATTACATTTAGAGAGAATGGCTTTTATGGTATAGACAGCAAATTGGTTTTTGAGCCACCTCAATATGATAAAAAACTGCTGCATCACATATACAATAACAATAACACCATATTGCAAAAGCTAAAAAATAACGAACAACTAAATAAGGGAGAGCGAAATGATTTAAACAATCTGCCTTCAACCTATCTTATTTGTTATTTAAATGGTTTTGAAAATGCCATTGAAAAGCTTGAGGAAACCAAACCTCATCTTAGAAAATTTGGTGACGCGCTTTACTATAAGTACAAAGAGAATATTCGCATTTTAAGAAAAGTAAAATACAATTCATGAGTCGAACATTAGTAATAGGAGATATTCACGGCGGGCTAAAAGGTCTTAAACAGGCTTTGAAAAGAGCAGAAATTAAAGAAGATGATAAATTTGTCTTTATAGGTGATTATGTGGACGGTTGGAGTGAAAGTGCTCAAACTGTTGATTTTTTAATTGAATTTGGTCGAAAATACAGTTGTATTCTCTTAAGAGGAAATCATGATGATCTTGTCCAGCAGTGGTTGGAAGGGGCAGATTTTAATGCGCAGTGGATGCGGCATGGCGGCCAAAGCACAATTGATTCTTATAAAGGGTATTCTGATGAACAAATAGAAATGCACAAAGAATTCTATACTAATCTAGTAGATTATCATATAGACACTAATTATCGTTTTTTTGCACATGCTGGTTTTCAAAATCAAAATGGTCCAGAATATGAATGGCATAAAACCTCATTTTACTGGGATCGCACTTTATGGGAAATGGCTATTGCAATAGACCCATCAATCAAAAAAGAAGATCCCAAATACCCGAAAAGGCTTACCCATTTCGACGAAATTTATATAGGTCATACTCCTGTAACACGGATTGGAGAAACTAAACCAGTTAAGGCAGCTAATGTCTGGAATGTTGATACTGGCGCAGCTTTTAAAGGTCCTGTTTCTGTTATGGATATTGAAACTAAAGAATACTGGCAAAGTGATCCTGTCTGGAAACTCTATCCTGACGAAAAAGGACGCAACGACTAATTATAAACCTGTAAATTTTAACGTAAAACGCTAATATTCTGTTATTTAATTTTAAATTAGTAAGATAATTCTTCAGATAAATTCTCAAAGAATTGAAACTAACACGTATTTAAATTCGAATATTATGAAAAAAGCAGGTAAATTTTTAAGGTTCGGTTTTATGTTTTTATACATTCTATTAGCCTCGTGCAGTCCAGAAGATGGTCGGGATGGGATAAATGGAATAGACGGTATGGATGGCGTGAACGGAGTTGACGGCGTGAATGGCGCTGATGGAATAAATGGAGTAGATGGAGTAGATGGTACGCCCGGCTCACAAGGCCCTGCAGGGGAAGATGGTAACGTTAATATTATTTCATCAGATTGGATTACCACAAGTTTCAGCACGGCAGATTTTTCGACCTTTGATATTGTTGATTCTGCTATTACTGCTGAAAGTACTGCTAATGCTGCAATTTTAGCTTACGGAAGAGTTAACAATAACACCTCTATAGTAATACCCTTTACATTTAGTTCGAGAACCTATTATTTTTCTGTAATTACCAATGAAAATATAATCAGATTCATAGGATATAGCTTGGATGGAAGCGCACAAAACTTTAACGATTTTAATGCCGTTAGATATGTAATAATTCCACCGGAAACAGACACTTCGAGCATAAATCTTAATGATTATGATGAGGTGCAATCACATTTTGGGCTTTAAAATAAATTCCTATGAACATCAAACTCATTAGAATTAAAAATCCCTTTCTATAAATTTATAGAAAGGGATTTTTTAATGACTATTTAAGCTTTTATTTTATAAATCAAATTTTATACCCTGCGCAAGAGGAAGTTCAGTTGTATAATTAATCGTATTGGTCTGTCTACGCATATAAACCTTCCAGGCGTCACTACCGCTTTCACGCCCTCCACCAGTCTCTTTCTCCCCGCCAAAAGCACCACCTATTTCTGCGCCAGAAGTCCCTATATTCACATTGGCTATACCACAATCACTACCATTATGACTTAAAAAACGCTCTGCTTCCCTAAGGTTATTTGTCATAATTGCAGAGGACAATCCTTGGTTTACACCGTTTTGAATATCTAAAGCATTCTCTACTTCTCCAGAATATTTTAATAAATATAAAACAGGCGCAAAAGTCTCATGCTGCACAATCTCAAATTCGTTTTTAGCTTCTGCAATTGCTGGTTTTACATAACAGCCACTTTCATAGCCTTCTCCTTCAAGCACGCCACCTTCAACCAGAATATTTCCTCCTTCTTCTTTCACTTTTTTCAAAGCTGCCTCATAATTTGCCACAGCATCTTTATCTATTACAGGGCCAACGTGATTATTTTCATCTAAAGGATTACCTATTCTCAATTGTTTATACGCATCTACAATCGCATTTTTCACTTGATCATAACGTGATTCATGAATGATGATTCGACGGGTTGAAGTACATCTTTGACCTGCTGTTCCTACTGCACCAAATACGGCACCTATTACCGTCATTTTAAGATCTGCATCTGGTGTAACAATGATTGCATTGTTCCCTCCTAATTCAAGAAGTGTTTTACCTAATCTTTCACCAACAGTACTGGCTACAATTTTTCCCATTCTAGTAGAACCTGTTGCAGAAATAAGAGGAATTCGTTTATCTTTTGTCATAAACTCCCCTACTTTATAATCTCCATTTACAAGGGAAGATATGCCCTCGGGAAGGTTGTTTGCTTTAAAAACACGGGCTGCAATTTTTTGACATGCGATCCCGGTTAATGGCGTTTTTTCTGAAGGCTTCCATATAGTAACATCGCCACAGACCCAGGCTAAAGCGGTATTCCACGCCCACACAGCAACTGGAAAATTAAATGCTGAAATTATACCTACAACGCCCAAAGGATGATATTGTTCATACATTCTATGACCAGGTCGCTCAGAGTGCATTGTTAAGCCGTGCAATTGACGAGAAAGACCTACTGCAAAATCACAGATATCAATCATTTCCTGTACTTCACCCAGACCTTCTTGATAGGATTTGCCCATTTCATAGGAAACCAATTTCCCTAAAGGTTCTTTCAATCTTCTCAGCTCATCGCCAAATTGGCGTACAACTTCTCCACGTTGTGGTGCGGGCATCATACGCCATTCCTTAAAAGCTGTCGTGGCTGAAGAAATAACCTCATTAAATTCTTCTTTTGTAGTTTGAGTGACCTTTCCTATAAGTTTGCCATCTACTGGCGATATGGATTCTAATTCCTCACCAGAATCATAGGTTTTATTACCTGTAGAAGTTCCGGAATTAAACGCTTCAATCCCAAGTTCCTTAAGGTCTTTATCTATATTTACCATTATTCAATTTTAATGTTATTATTATGATTTTCGTAAAAAATCATTTATTTGAGCGAATATACTGAATGCATTTTGGGTAATAAAGATCCACATTATAAATTTCACAATTTAGAAAATAGGAAAAAGCGCAATAGGATTGCACTTTTTTAAATTCATTTATTTGAAGAAAACAACCGTGCTTAATAAAAGTAGAATTTAGCCTACAAACCTTTCATCGGCCTCCATTACAGTTCCACAATTATCGCAGGTACGCAATTCTTTACTTCCATAAAAAATCTTGAAATGCTTTAGAAAATCTTTTTCTATATCATCTAAAGGAAAATAAACCTCATACAATTTGTGATTGCAGCTGTCGCAGAACCATAACAATCCATCTTTACCATCTAGATCTGCTCTTTTACGCTCCACCACTAAGCCGATAGAATTTTCTTTACGCACGGGAGAATGAGGCACTTTAGCGGGATGCAAGTACATATCACCGGAACCCAGCTTCATCGTTCTTTTCTTTCCTTCATCCTGAACGTGAATTTCTATCTCCCCTTCTAATTGGTAAAAAAGTTCTTCTGTCTCGTTATAATGATAATCTTTACGTGCATTAGGGCCAGCAACAACCATTACTATATAGTCGTCTGCATCTTTGTAAAGATTTTTATTCCCTACCGGAGGCTTAAGAAGTGATCTATTCTCTTCTACCCATTTGTTAAGATTAAAAGGTTTTGCAATTGCCATGCTATCATATTTTAGTTAAAAATACGACATTATTTAAGGGGTTAAAAGTGTAGACGGGAGAATTAGAATAACTCTAAAATCTTAAGCAACAAAGGGAAGTTCTTAATACAATAGCCCTAAAGCAGAAACAGCGACCATAAGGTCACTGTTTCCAGTTGTCAACATTTAGTGTTAGGGGGATGTTATATTTTTAATTCACAAAAATC
>CAXBEL010000283.1:0-4808 GCA_963974735.1 uncultured Flavobacteriaceae bacterium
TGATATTGACACCCCTGTTACCTTGGCCAAGCTTAAGCGGGAGGATTATGAATACCTCAATCCGTCTCTTATCGCCAGCTATAACCTTTACCTTTCTTTTTCCGGCGGCCCTATTCTGGAGCATCTTGAAAATTTCTACAATTCGCCAATGGCACGCCCGCTCTATTGTTCGGTAGATCCTGACTTTTATTTTCCCGAAAACCAGCCCCTGAAGTGGCAAATGGGTTATTTGGGCACCTATAGTCCCGATCGCCAACCTACTGTTTCAAATTTGATGAACAAACCGGCAGCGCAATTTCCAAAAGGTGAATTTGTAGTAGCCGGCCCCCAATATCCAGCAGATTTTAAATGGGCTCCTAATGTAACCCGCATAGACCACCTTCCACCGGCAGAGCATCGGTCTTTTTACAACAGTCAGAAATATACGCTTAATGTTACCCGCACTGATATGATCAAGGCGGGATACTCCCCCAGCGTACGCCTTTTTGAAGCAGCTGCTTGTGGGGTGCCTATAATTTCAGATTACTGGGAAGGCATAGGGTCGTTTTTTGAAATTAATACCGAAATACTTATTGCCAGTACATCGGCAGATG
The DNA here is from genome assembly GCA_963974735.1 of uncultured Flavobacteriaceae bacterium. Classification (GTDB taxonomy): domain Bacteria; phylum Bacteroidota; class Bacteroidia; order Flavobacteriales; family Flavobacteriaceae; genus Leeuwenhoekiella. The sequence goes on from CAXBEL010000283.1 coordinate 594, forward strand.
TACTCGATTATTTTAATTCCATTACAGAACAGGAACGTCAACAGATAGGTAACCAGGCGCGTCAAAAAGTCCTTAAGAATCACACGGCAAAGGTGCGGGCCCAAGAGCTGGAAAATTATGTCAAGGAAGTAATGCGACCTTCAGAAAAACTTTAAAAAAAACGCTATGTCTATTAAAGCTGAGATAAAGGAGTTGGAACCCTGGTTTCACAATATTCATCTTCCCGACGGTACACAAACTACCACAAATCATTTTTTAGGGGATTTTCCGGCTTTTAAATGGAAAAATATTCAAAAGGCCATCCCGGAAGACCTAAGTGGCTGGAAGGTTCTTGATATAGGATGCAATGCAGGCTTTTATTCCTTAGAATTGGCTAAAAGAGGAGCTAATGTAACCGCGGTGGATCTGGATGAACATTACCTAAAACAAGCCCGATGGGCAGCGCAGCAGTTTGATTTAGAAGATAAAATTTCTTTTAAACAAATGCAGGTTTACGATTTTGCTCATAATGAAGAAGAGTTTGACCTCATCTGGTTTATGGGGGTCTTTTACCACTTACGCTATCCCTTATTAGCCTTGGATATACTTTCTCGGAAAACCAAAAAGATGATGGTTTTTCAAACCCTTTCGCTTCCCGGAAAAGAAGAAATGGACGTACTGGAAGATGTAGAATTTAATGAGCGGGAAATCATGAAAACGCCTGCCTGGCCTAAAATGTCTTTTATAGAACATAAACTTGCCGGCGATCCTACAAACTGGTGGGCACCCAATCATCAGGGAATCCTATCGATGTTACGCAGCTGCGGATTCAAAATCACAAATATGCCAGATGATGAAACATATATAGCCGAAAAAGACCCAAACTTAAAATCTACCTTGGAGACCTGGAATTATTCAGAATATCTGGCTGCAGTAGGAAAAGAATGGCAGCAGGAAGTAAATAAAAAAACAAAAAAATAATTTAATCTAAAAAGTAAAATCTCATGAAAAACGGAAAATCAGAAAGTACTATGAACCATCAAAAGATAAAAAAATGGGTGGAAGACCGACAAGGGAAACCAGCTTTAGTAAAAGGAACTGGTGACACCGGAACAGGCGGCGGTCTTTTGCGCATTAATTTTCCCGGTGGTGCCGAAGAAAGTCTAGAAAATATAACCTGGGATAAGTTTTTTAAAATCTTTGATGAAAATGAAGTACAGTTTCTTTATCAAGATGAAAACAAAGACGGAGAACAAAGCCGATTTTTTAAATTTGTAAATAAAGATTAATTTCAATTTATCGACTCAAGCATCAATTACTTGGTCTCGATATTATTATTTTTTCTTGTTAAATAATATTCTATTTTAAAAAATTTATAAATGGCCAATCGTAAAAAGATAGTTCTATATACACCCCTAATTATTATAGGAATATACTTTTTAATCTTAGGACTTATCGAGGCACAAGGTTTCTTGATACCTTTAGTTACGGCCATAATTTTAAGCTTGATGATATTACCTCTTGCACGCAAGATGGAAAAGGGAAAATTAAAAAGATCCAGTATATCTCTACTGAGCTCAATTTTCCTTTTTCTTTTATCATTAGGTATAGGTGCAATAGTTGTTGTTCAGGTTCAAAGCTTTTCAAAAGATTGGCCTCAAATACAAGAAAAAATGAGACCTAAATTAGAAAAGGCTCAAAACTATATAGTTCAACATACCCCGCTTAAAAAAGAAAACCTGGAAATCACAACTGCAACCTCCAGTGGCCAACAAGGTGGTAATAGCAACAGTGTTCAAAAAAAAATGGCTCAAGTATTAACAAAGATTATTGGCTTTTTGGGTAATTACATCTTGACATTTATTTATATCTTTTTTTTACTCAACTACCGCAATCATTTTAAGCAATTCCTCTTCCGGGTTTTTTCAGAAGAAAAGAAGAATAAAGTAAGGCACACCCTTAAAGAATCTACTCAGATGGCGCCCCGCTATTTGTGGGGTAAATTAGTATTGATGGGCATCTTGGCGGTACTGTATGCCATAGGCCTTGGCATTTCTGGTGTGGACAATTTTATACTCGTGAGTGTCCTTGCTTCACTCCTATCACTTATACCCTATATTGGAAATATCATTGCTGTAGGTATTGCTATAGTTTTAGGTTATATCACATCTGGCGAAACCATGGTTTTGATAGGAATATTAATTACATTCGGCATAGCACAGTTTGTAGAGAGTTATTTACTTGAACCTTATGTAGTAGGCGATAAAGTAAACCTCCACCCATTTTTTGTGATACTTTTTGTGGTTTTAGGCAATATGATTTGGGGTATAATGGGTATGATACTTGCCATACCGATAATGGCTATTTTTACTGTAATAATGTTGAATATTTCTTTTCTAGAACCTTTAGGCTACTTATTTAGCGATAAAAAATCAAAGAATGAATAAAGAGGCTTAGTGTTCTATTAGTCTAAACTAAATTTAGAATGGGTTTATAAAAAAATCTATATTGCAGACACGGAAACTCTAGAAGCAATTTCAGAAACGCTTTATTAATTCTTAAAAAGGAAAAAGGTAACTTGTAATGCAATCAATATTAACAAGTTATATCTAATGAAGCTGTATTATTTAATTTCTTACTTTTTATACCTCTTCTCTTTTTCAACGAATGCACAAGGCACTTCTATATCTGAGGAAAAATTTATTTCTATTGGGGGAATTGAACAGTGGATAACAATTAAAGGGGAAGATAGGTCCAAACCTGTTATTTTATTCCTTCATGGTGGGCCGGGAAGTACAATGAGTCAATACCAGGATACCGTTTATGGCTACTGGAAAGAAGACTTTATTTTAGTACAATGGGATCAAAGAGGTGCCGGAAGGACGTTTGGCCCCACTGCTCCTCTTGAATTAAGCGAAGATTACCTAATAAAAAATCCATTGACCGTTGAGCAAATGACAAATGATGGGATAGAGCTTAGTCAATATTTGATAAAATATCTCGGAAAGAAAAAAATAATTCTAATAGGCACCTCCTGGGGTTCTATACTCGGAATTAAAATGGCTTCAAAAAACCCTGACATTTTTTATGCTTATATAGGCCATTCACAATTTGTGAATTTTTCTAAAAACATTGATTATGCTTATCTAAAAGTATTGGAAATGGCTAGAAATGCACAAGATGAAGAGTCTATTAAAAAACTTGAAACCTTAGGAAAACCACCTTTTGATAGGGCAAGGAATACTGGACAGTTTTTGCGGATCGTTAAAAAATATGAGCGTGAAAATTCTGTTCCTGCTCCAGATAATTGGTGGAAGTTAGCACCTGAATATGACAATGCAAAGGACAGTAGCCATAGGTATACTGGGGATGATTATTCATTCATTAACCTTGTTGGAGATGATAAACTTTCAATAAAATCAATGGTCGCAGAGATTGATTTTAATTCAGACAACTTAATTTTTAATATACCAATATATTTGGTTCAAGGAGATCAGGATATTTTAACTTCTAAAGAATTAAATAAGCCCTACTTTGACAAAATTAAAGCCCCAAACAAAAATTATTTTTTGTTAGATGGCGCAGGTCATGGCCATAATCAAGCTGTTGTTGACACCCAATATAAAATCGTTAAAGAGTATATTTCTCCTTTAATACAAGAATAAAATTTTGCACATCATCGGGTTTGTATCTCTCGCTTTAACATATTGTATATAAAGTAGTGCACGAAAAATTAAACGGGAGGGTTATCAGTATATCCTCTTCATCTAAAATGTTCACTTAAATTTTAAAACCTTTTGATTGCAGCCACTAAAAAATTAAAATACTTATCAAATATTGGAAGATAACTTTGCATTCACGCTAATTTGGAGATAGGTTATGTTGTCACTCTGAAAAAATCAAATATATTTCTTATTTTGGCACAACCCAGATTATTATTTACTGTGCATAAATACAAGTCTGCATCAATGAACAATTCTAATGAAGTAAATGAGAAAGAACGACTACAGTCAGTCCGTTCCTATAGAGTAATTAATGACACCGCTAAGCAGGATTTTGACCAAATTGCACGAGTAGCTGCCATACTCTGTGATGCGCCTATTGTATTAGTAAGTTTAATGGAGGAATGCAGGCAACTTTTTCTTTCCCATTATGGATTAAACTTAACTGAGGTGCCCCGGGAGGAAACATTTTGTGAGGTGCTGGTCAAAAATCCAAACGAGCCGCTAATTGTAC
>CAXBEL010000284.1:0-4783 GCA_963974735.1 uncultured Flavobacteriaceae bacterium
TGGCGTTATTCTTTAGCTTTTGTTGGAGGCATATTGATTACTTTTTTGATTCTAGGCGGGGTTGCAGATTTATTTATGAAAGGAATAAAAAAATATTTTCCTACTTCCTGGGGTTTTGTCGCCCGGCAAAGTTTATTGAATCTTTTTAGGCCGCAGAATCAAACATTGACGCTTGTACTTGCAATAGGAGTAGGGACTTTTCTTATTAGTACGCTTTATTTTACAAAGGATTTATTGTTGTCGCAGGCCTCTTTAGAATCAAATGCAAACAGTCCCAATATAATTTTGCTGGATATTCAGACCGAACAAGAAGAAGCTGTGGCATCTACTATTAAAACTGAAGATTTACCGGTTTTGAGTAACATTCCTATTGTTACATTGCGGGTGCACAGCCTAAAAGGAAAATTGATAAATGATATAAGACAGGATACAAGTTCTCAAGTTAATGGGTGGATTCTTAATCACGAATTCAGAGTTACCTATAGGGATTCGCTAATATCATCTGAAGCATTGCAAGCAGGAGATTGGACTCCGGCAATTGACGAAACTGATTTAGTGCCTATTTCAATAAGTGATAATTTTGCTGAAGATGCAAAAGTTCAGGTGGGGGATAATGTTACATTTAACGTACAGGGAGTGTTATTAAATACGGTCGTAGGGAGTATAAGAACCGTAGATTGGAGCCGAATGCAACTCAATTTTTCTATCGTTTTTCCCATAGGAGTCCTAGAGCAAGCTCCTCAATTTAGAGTATTGACCACAAATGTCGCTGATGAAAAAGCTTCAGCCAATCTGCAACAGAAATTGGTAAGTAAATTTCCCAATGTATCTATTCTTGACTTGCGACAAGTATTAACCGTGATTGAGAATATTCTGGGTAAGATTTCCTGGATTATAACCTTTATGGCATTCTTCAGCATTCTTACTGGGGTTATTGTGCTATTAGGAGCAGTAAGAACCAGTAAATATCAACGAATAAAGGAAAATGTGCTTTTACGTACTATAGGAGCCAGAAGCAAACAGATTTTAAATATTCAAGCTTTAGAATATATATATCTGGGAGTTCTTGGAGGTTTATCGGGAATTCTATTGTCTTTAATCAGTAGTCAATTATTGGCTTGGCTGGTATTTGATTCAGCATTTATTCCATCCTGGATACCATTTCTCGTGCTTTTTCCTGGTATTACTTTATTGGTTTTGATAATTGGTTTGACTAATAGTATAAGTGTAATCAGAAAATCTCCGCTGGAAGTTTTACGCAAGGAAGCACAATAAGACGTTTTATTTGGCTTTTTTAAGTTTTGAAAAGATAATCATAAGCATAATGCTGAAGAAGATTATCTCAGTAACTGCAATGATTTTTCGTGTTAATGGGTGGTTTTCAACAGAGGCAGCAAGTAGATAAACTCCCAGACCTATAAGTATCAAACAAGAGATAATAGATAAAATACTTTTGATTGTTTTCAATTTTGAGTTGGAGTTCATAAAGCTACCCAAGTATTTCTTTAACTTCTCGGTTTAAATATTCCAATGCAATTGATGAAGGTGCTTGTTTGTCTATTAGGTCGCGCAATATGGTTTCGCGCAATTTATCCGGAGAATTAATTGATTCGCTCATATTAGTCTGACGTATCAACTTTATGGTGCTGTTTTTTGCAGATTTAATCACATTCCAGCATTCACTGCTCATATAAATCTGCTGGGAGAGGTTGTGTTCAAATTCCTGTTCAATCTGAGCGACAAGCAATTGCTCATAATTATTTTTGTCGCCTGTGGGTTTCACGCGAAGCAATAATTGAGCGGGTTGAATACGCTCCAGAAATAGTGTTAATCGTTCATAGGCCTGCAATCTTAAGGGCAAAGTATCTGCCTGAGCATCCTTATGAAGTAAAAAACGGCGGCGACCATCTTCATTCTCCATAAAGCGATTAAAAAAATAATAAGCTACCACACCCACAACAATTGCTGGTCCCACACTTACTAATAGTTGCATCAATATTTCTTCCATTCTTAATAGCGTATTTCGTCCTGTTCGGCTAGTTTATCAGCTTTCTTTTCTTCTTTTTTCTTCTTGTAATTACCTCCTAGAGAAGGGCATTCCTGTAAGGATTGCATGTCCTTAAATTTAACTGCAACTTTATTGTATTTAAAAGTATTTGCCAACGATTGAACCAAACTTTTATCACCAAGACTAAAATCCACATCTTCTGTAGTAAGTTGGCAAGGGTGTTCATAGCCGCAAGAGTGCGTGATCTCTAAAAGTTCTTTTCTAAAATTTTTAAAATAAAAATGGGTGCGAACCGATTTGTCATTGATGTTAATACCTGCCTGCAGCCATTTATTTTGTGTAGCAACACCAGAAGGACACGTATTTGTATGACATGATTGAGCTTGAATACACCCAATGGACAACATGGCTTCTCGGGCAACATTTATAATGTCTGCACCCATAGCAAATGCCATAGCACCTTTTGCAGGTAATCCCAATTTTCCACTGGCGATAAAAACGATTCGATCAGTTAATCGATGTTCCTTAAATATTTTATAGATATCACTAAATGCAAATACCCAGGGAAGCGAAACGTGATCTGCAAAACTTGGCGGTGCGGCGCCTGTGCCTCCCTCGCCACCATCTATAGTAATAAAGTCTGGTCCCAGGTTTGTTTCTGCCATAATTGTGGCAAGTTCCTTCCACTGTTTAAGTTGGCCAACAGCCGCCTTTATACCTACAGGAAGTCCTGTGGCAGCAGCAACTTTTTCTATAAAATCTACCATTCCCTGTACATCATCATAAACCGAATGCGTAGGAGGGGAGATTACATCCTTTCCCATTACCACATGACGTATCTCAGCAATTTCTGCAGTAATTTTTGAAGCAGGTAAAACCCCACCTTTTCCAGGTTTAGCTCCTTGGGAAAGTTTTAATTCTATGGCGCGTACCTGCGGGTTTTCTTCTACAAGTTTTATTAATTTTTCCATAGAGAAACCGCCATTTTCATCTCGTACACCAAAATAACCTGTGCCTATTTGAAAAACAACATCTGCTCCTGTTTTGTGATAAGGGGAAAGTCCTCCTTCACCTGTATTGTGATAAGCGTGAGCGAGCTGGCAACCCCGGTTGAGCGATTCTATGGCCCGAGCAGAAAGCGACCCAAAGCTCATTGCAGAAACATTGATAACAGAGCTGGGTCTAAACGGTTTTTTTCTAAATGGTCCCATTACTTTTGCACAGGGCAAAAAATAAGGGTCTTGCGCGTTAGGATGGTCTAATGGCAGTTTATACGCCATCATCGCATTATTTATAAAAATGTAATTGGGCTTATAAATATCCTGATCTGTCCCAAAACCTTCATAGTTGTTTTCGTTTTTAGCAGATGCATAAATCCAACCACGTTCTATACGATTAAATGGAAGCTCCTCACGGTTATTCGCAACTATATATTGCCTCAGTTCAGGACCAATACTTTCCAACATAAATCGGATATGACCTACTAGAGGGAAGTTATGCGTAATAGTGTGACTTTTATTGAAAAAAACGTCTCGAATAGCCAGAAGTGCCAATGCGATTAAAACCCATCCCCACCAAGGCATAGCTCCTAATCCATTTAGGATTTCATTCATAAAAAATTATTGCGCGTTTAAATAATCTATAGTCAATTGCGTCATTGCTTTTACGCCTAAGACAAGCCCGTCTTCATCAATTTGAAAATCTGGTGTATGATGCGGAAAAGCTTCTTTGTTTCCGGGTGTCATTCCCCCTAAAAAGAAATAAAAGCCAGGCACTTCTTCTTGAAAATAGCTAAAGTCTTCTCCTCCGGTTGTGGCTTTTACTAATTCAACTTTACCTTCTCCCGCAACCTTTTGTAAAGTAGGAAGCATTTGAGCAGTCAAATCCAGATCATTGTAGGTGATTGCAGTATTGTTCTGAAATTCTATTGTCGCACTGCCACCGTAAGCTTTAGCGAGACCTTCGGTCATTTCAGTCATACGACGAATAATCAGTTCTTTCATTTCAGGATCTAGAGTTCTAACGGTTCCTATTAATTCTGCACTTTCTGGAATAATATTAAAGCGTACTCCAGAAGTTATTTTCCCAACGGTTATCACTGCCGCCTCTTTTACTAACGGAGATTCCCTGCTTATTATTGATTGGAATCCGTCTATGATTTTTGCTGAAATATAAATGGGGTCAACACCAGACCAAGGTGCTGAGCCATGTGTTTGTTTCCCTTGTACATTTATAACAAAACGCTCAACTGCGGCCATGGTTCCACCGGGCTTATAACGAATTGTACCAACTGGAGTAGACGAATTTATATGAAGACCAAAAATAGCATCCACATCAGGATTTTTAAGAACACCTTCTTTTATCATCAATTTAGCACCTCCTTCTTCACCCGGAGGTGGTCCTTCTTCAGCAGGCTGAAAAATGAATTTTACAGTACCGTGAATTTTATCTTTATGCTGAGCAAGAATTTCTGCTACCCCCATTAGGATAGCCACGTGTGTGTCATGACCGCAAGCATGCATTACTCCTGTTTCCTGACCTAAAAAGTTAGCTGTCACTTCGCTTTTAAAAGAAAGATCGTTACGCTCTGTAACAGGTAAAGCATCAATATCTGCACGTAAAGCAACCGTCTTACCGGGATTATCACCTTTTAGAATACCAACTACTCCAGTAATAGCTACTCCAGTTTTTACTTCAATACCAAGAGATTTTAAATGATCCGCTATTTTTTTTGCAGTTTCAAATTCATTATTGCTCAATTCTGGGTGCTCATGG
>CAXBEL010000285.1:0-4774 GCA_963974735.1 uncultured Flavobacteriaceae bacterium
GTTTAAATCATAATTCAAACAAATAGTTTCTTTGAATTAGATACTCTAAATTAAGAAAAAAGAATAGGAATAGTTACATATTTAACATTTTAGTTTTCAACTTGTTATGAACTATACTTTTCAACAATAGTTAATAAAGTGCCATTCCGAAGCATATGGTTAATGGAATTGCCACTCCTGGATTATCATTAAAAATATTACCATTAGAATAATGAGCAATTTTTAAGTCTATATTATAAAGCCGTTTATTTCCAAAAAGAAAGCCTATTCCCATAAAATCCTGAAATGTTGCTTCTTCTCCTATATCTAAGCCATCCAATCTGGATTTTGAAATATATGCTGGTCCTATAAGGGAGTAATTAAAATAGACATCTATAGGTTTGGTGCGTAAAAACCAGTATCTCACCGTCGGAAATAAAGAAAGTGTATAAAATGACTCTTCGTTTTTTGTTTGATAATACCCAAAACTTGCTCCCCAATCTAGGGAAAAGTTTTTATAGGTATGAAAAATGTTTCTTTGGTAATTGATAAATAATCCTTTTTGAACAAAAACATCTCCAAACCAAAATATAGGAATGCTGGTTTTTAACCCACCAGAAAATTGTCTGTTTATATCATATCCTGCAAAATCTGATGTAATACCTATTTGAAGTAAATGTTTAGGGAAATAGAAGATAGATTCACTGTTCTTTTTTACAACAGCATCATCCGGCTCCTTTAGATTGTAGGTTATTCCTCCTGCAAAAAAAGTTGTAGCTGGTTGTTGGACTTTTTCACGTGGTGGGGAATATGTTATATTTAAAGTAGCTTCCCATTTATTAGAAAGTCTGTAGTTTAATCCACTCCCAAAAATTGGATAAAGATATTGAGCATTCTCAATTATATCTTGATCTGCTATTTTGAAACCGTGTCTTGCGACATTACTAATTCCTGTTTCCAGATAAAGCTTAAATTGTTCAGTGTGTTGAAAATTTTTCTTTGCTGAAAGTGCCCAAATATTTGTCCATACAGATTTGTCACTCCCCTCTATACTTAGATTGTTATAGGATGCCCACGCTGCCGGTCTCATTACACTTAATTGTGCATCCCAACTTTTGCTTAAATGATAACCTACTGCAAATCGTCCGCCAAATGTTGTTTTTCCGGTTATTGATTCTGTTGTGACTCCATCTGGGAGCAAATCCTCTGTGTACCTATAATTTATAATTCCGAAGTTAGCATTGAGATACATGTTCTTAATGCCAGAACTATAATCGGCGCGTTTGTCTTGTGCATATATAGGATTTCCCGATTGGGAAAAACATATTATAAGTAGTAAATGCCAAATTTGAGCCTTGCCACAATTAACCATAAAACTAATATATACAAAAAAAGGGCTCCCAATTGGGAACCCTTTGAATGCTTTAGTGAAAAAGGATTATTTTCTAACCTCTTTAATTCTAGCTTTTTTACCGGTAAGACCTCTAAAGTAATAGATACGAGCTCTACGCACAGCACCTTTTTTATTGATCTCAATTTTTTGCAAAGCAGGTAAGTTGATTGGGAAAATACGTTCAACACCTACAGTACCAGACATTTTTCGGATTGTAAAAGTTTTAGTAGAACCAGATCCTCGTACTTGTATTACAACACCACGAAAGAACTGTGTACGTTTCTTTTCACCTTCACGTATTTCGTAATAAACAGTGATAGTGTCTCCAGCACCAAATTCTGGGAATTCTTTTGTTTCTACAAATTCGTTTTGTACAAATTTTATTAAATCTTCCATCTTACAGGAGTTTTAGGTTTTATAAGGACAACATTCACGATTATCGCCAGAGGTTAGCTTTATGAGCGTGCAAAGATACTTATTAATTTGAAATTAACAATTTATGAGCAATCTTTCTTTTATATGATTAATTTTTTTATTTAAAATAAATTCCGAAGCTTTTTTAAAAGGAGAAAAACTACAGTAACTTAGATATATTTCATATTAATAGTTTTTTGCATTTCTCTGTTAAATAGTTATAAATGACTGATATGTAGTCTTTTTGTTATATAATTTTGAGTAATTAATTAAAAAAAATAAACTATGAAAACGATTAAATTTAATATGCTTAGCGCATTACTTTTTGTGTCATTTTTAGGATTTGCACAAAATACAGAGAATACAGATTTTGATAAATATGATTCCAATCGAGATGGAATGACCGATAGGATGGAGTTTAATACTACATATACTAATAATTATACAAACTGGGATAACGACAGAAATGGTTCTTTAACTGATTCTGAATTTTACACCGCAACTTTTAACCGCATAGATGCTGATAGAGACGGTAATCTCAACCAAGATGAATGGAACAGAGGTGCTGAAAATATGTATGGTGACTATGCAACAACTAATGATTATAGTAAATATGACAAAGATCAAAATGGAATGATTTCTTCAGATGAGTATTCTGAAGGATTTGCAAATTCTGACTACTATAATAGCTATGATGCTAATGGAGATGGTAATATCGATACAGATGAATTAAACGAAGGAGTCTTTAATAGTTGGGATAGAAACGGTGATGGAAGTTTAGATGCAGATGAATACAGTTCATATAATTCTTATTATACGAACAACAGTTCTCAAAACCCGGATAAAGGGATGAAGAAAGATCCAAACAATGGAAATCCAAATAATCAATAATTATATTTGATTATGAAATTTATAAAAGCCCGTTTTCACGGGCTTTTTTTATTTTTAGGATTATTTGTATTAGCATTTATTCTTCTAATAAATCTGGACGCCGATCTAATGTATGCTTATAGGCTTGCTCCTCACGCCATTCTTCAATTTTACCCGTATTACCTGACGTTAGAATTTCTGGAACTTTCCAATTTTTATATTCCGCAGGACGGGTGTATATAGGAGGTGCCAGTAAATTATCCTGAAATGAATCGGTAAGGGCAGAGGTCTCGTTTCCTAAAACACCTGGTATTAAGCGAATAACCGCATCACATAGTACTAAAGCTCCTAATTCACCACCACTTAAAACATAATCACCTATTGAAATTTCGCGTGTAACAAAATGATCTCGTACGCGTTGATCTACTCCTTTATAATGACCACAGAGAATAATAATATTCTCTTGCAGAGATATTTGATTGGCAATACCTTGATTAAGAGTTTCTCCATCTGGACTCATATATATTATATCATCATAATTGCGCTCGCTTTTTAATTGACTGATGCATTTATCTATGGGCTCTATCATCATCACCATACCGGCACCGCCTCCAAATTGATAATCATCTATCTGCTTATAATTATTGCTGCTATAATCTCTTAGATTATGAAGTCTAACATCTACAAGTCCTTTCTCAATAGAGCGTTGCATTATTGAAGCCTCAAAAGGACTGGTAAGTAAATCTGGTACAACGGTAATTATATCTATACGCATAACAAGGGAACGTTATTTCTAAAAACTTACTACTAAGCTAGTAGGAAATTAGAATTTAATCTAAATGTATTACACAAAAAAATCCGCATAATTAAAATACGGATTTTAATATTTTTTCTTCTTACGATGAGATTATCCTTTAGTATTTTTTACGAGTTTATTACGCTCATCTTGTAATTGACGTCCCATACGTTGTTCTTTTTCAAGGGCTTTTTTACGGTAGTCCTCATATTCGTTTTCTACCTCCCTTAATTTCTTATTAGCTTCTTGAGTATGGGCATTGCTACCTTTATATTTATAAATAAAAAATAAAAGTGCTAGAGTAAGAACTCCAATTACTCCCCACATAAAAGACTTATATCCAGATTTATTCATAGGAATTCCCAGAAAATTTATCGAATCGATTTCCTGGCGCGTGGTATCAAGTGTATTCTGTGTTTCTGCTAAAGAAGCATTAAGTTCATTAATTTTAGACTCTTGCGCTCCAATTTGTTCTTGCAAAGAAGCGATTTGTGTTTTAAGATCTGCAATACTGTCTTTTGTATTTTCTTGAAGTTTATTAAGTTTAAACTTCTTTACTACTTTATAATCTTGAAAGCTGTTAGAACTTTCAACCATATCTGTAAATTGCTGATCAATCGTATTAGGTTGCTGTGAAGCTGTTTCCGTTTCTTGAGCAATTCCTATAGCAGTTACAATACAAAAGCAGAACGTAAGGATTGTAGCTTTTATCATAATCTAATTTTTTTGTTTGTAGGAAAACGTTGGGCTTTGGGCCTTATTGTTAAAGCCGCAAATTTAATCAATTCTATATAGAATAGTTGATTTAAATACTTAAAAATCTTAAGGTAAGGTTGAGTCGTTTTCTTTCTCCTCACGACGGGCTTCTCGGCGTTTTTGGCGTTGCTCTCTTCTGTATTCTCTACGCTCTTTTCCTGTCATATTTTCTAGATCTGCTTCTTCTATAGCATCTTGAAATTCTATATCCTCATCAACATTTCCTTGGAACGCTTTTATCCACGCATTTTCAAAAATATTAACCACCGTAGGCCATACACCAGCTTGTACATTATTAAGATCTCCTTCTAATGGAATACGTGTTGCAACAGTATTTGTTCCCTGATTTTTGAGAATAAATTTAAACATCCCTACAAACCCTTCCCAGATCACACCTAGAATTCCATCTTCTTTACTTATCATTTTAGAATCTGTAAGCATAGGCTTAACATATCCCTTCATATAACCATCTGCAATGGCTATCTCACCATACACAGCAGCATTTCCTTCTTTAAAGTCTATGCCGGCATAGTGCCTTGTAAGATCATTTACAGCCGTGATCTGAG
>CAXBEL010000286.1:0-4655 GCA_963974735.1 uncultured Flavobacteriaceae bacterium
CGTGTAGTACCTGCGCATAGTTTTAAATTTGCAGCAGAACTACAAGAAAAACAAGCAGGTAATGCTCCAGTTTTGATCCGTATTGAAACGGATGCCGGTCACGGTGCAGGAACACCTGTGAGCAAGACTATAGAACAATATGCAGATTTGTTTTCCTTTACACTTTATAACATGGGATATCATGTTCTCCCAGAAGAAATAAATGAAAAATTAAAAGGATAAACCATTTCCTGAATAATAAAAGACCTGATTGATTGCTTAATACTGGCAATCCATCAGGTCTTATTATATTTGATTATGCTTCAAGTTGAAATAAAGTCTTTTGCTTATTTAGAAAATCCTGTTTTAGAAAATATAGATTTCACAGTAAATCAAGGGGATCATATTTCTATTTTAGGCGAAAGTGGCTGCGGAAAGAGCACCTTACTTCAACTTATATATGGCCTACATCATCTGGAATATGGCGAGATCTTTTGGGACGAAAAAAAACTTTTGGGCCCAAATTTTAATCTTATCCCTGGCGAGCCCTTTATTAAATATCTCGCACAGGATTTTGATCTCATGCCTTATATCTCTGTAGCAGATAACATTGCCAAATATCTTTCTCGTAATTATATGAAAGAGCGTAATCTTCGAGTTGCGGAATTATTGGAGGTTGTAGATATGAAAAAGTATGCTAACACTCATGTAAAATATCTTAGTGGTGGTCAAAAACAACGTGTTGCACTTGCTAGGGCTATTGCAAAGGAGCCTGAGCTACTGTTGCTCGATGAGCCCTTTAGTCATATTGACAACTTTAGAAGAAATGCCCTGAGACGGAATTTGTATGCCTATTTAAAAAAACAAAATATCACTTGCATAACAGCTACACACGATAGTGAGGAAGCTTTGTCATTTTCTGATGAAATAAAAGTCATGCGTTCTGGTACTTTTGTTCAATCTGCAACTCCAGAGGTATTGTTTGAAAATCCAAAAGATGCCTATGTGGCTTCTTTTTTTGGGGATGTGAATAAAATTCCTTTAAGAACAGTTAAAAAAACTGAAAATATAGAAGAAATATTACTGTTGCCACATCAACTCCAGATTACAGCAAACACAACTGATTTACAGGTTATAATTAAAAATTCTTACTATAAAGGAGGGCATTATTTAATAGAATCAAAATGGAAAGACAGATCAGTTTTTTTTTATCATTCCACTTTTTTAACGAATGGAGAAAAAGTATTTGTTGAGCTGATTGGCTAATTAGTGTAATATAATTCTGCCAGTTCTTTACCCACGAGACTCCCTATAGCTACCCCAATTCCCGAAAGTCTTATTCCACAAAATACGTTTTCTGAAACTGCTTTTATAATTGGTTTTTTCTTATGGCCAACGCCCATAATTCCGCTCCAGCGGTGGTCTATTTCAAAATCCTGATTGGGTAAAATTGTATTTTTCAGCAAATCATCCAAATAGCTTTGGATTTTAGAAGTCGTTTCAAAAATATCAGTCTGCTCCGTTTTTTGATCAATATTTCTTCCTCCTCCCAATAAGATTCGACCATCAATATTTCTAAAATAAAGGTAACCTTCATCCAAATGAAAAGTTCCCTTAATTTTGAGTCCTTCTATAGGTTTTGTTACTAATACCTGCGATCGGGCCGGCTCTATCTCCGGTAAGCCCAACTTCTCAGAAAACCCATTAGTTGCAATAAAAAGTTTATTGGTTTTAAAAGAAATATCTTTTGTACTTACATCAACTGAACCCTTAAGATCCTCAAAGGATTCTACTGTTTGATTATTGAGAATGAGAATATTCTTTTCGTTTGCCAGCTTTAATAAAGCACGCATCATGGAACCGGTATTAATCTGACCTTCAGTATTACTAAAGATTAAATTGGGTTTAATGTTTTTAAATTCAAATTTATTTTCGGCAATCTTAAAACTATTCTGATTAAAGATTGGGCTTAGTAACTTATTGACCCGCTCCCGTTGTTCCAGACAACTTTCATATAATTCCTTATTTTTGTCAAAAAATAATTCATAACCACCCCAGTGCTTATAATCAATGGCTTTATCTCCCAAGGTTTTCCTCAGAAGATTCAAGCCATCGTAACGCATCTTTATAATATCCAGCACTTCTTCCTCACTATGCTTTTTAAGATCGTTCAAAACTTCAGAAAGACTGCCAAAACAGGCAAAACCTGCATTTTTTGTACTGGCTCCAGAAGGTAAGCTCCCTCGTTCCAGTACAATTATTTTTGCTGAAGGAAAACGCTTTCTTAGATTTAAAGCACAGTTTAAGCCCGTTATTCCACTACCTACAACTGTATAATCAACTTTAGAAAACCAAGTCTGTAGTTCCCAATAAGAATATGTATAATTCATTTTTGAAAAATTCAAATTTTAAAATAGGTTTTTAGAATAAGAATAGTATAAGAGCCTATTGAAGAAAAATAGTAAAGGCTCAAATCGCAATAGCATCTTTTGAAACAGTCATAAAAAAACCCGAATCAAAGATTCGGGTTATTAAATTTATTCTTCTTCTGGAGGAGCCATTTCAAAATCCTCCATAAACTTAGTTGTGTAATTTCCAGAAATATAATCTGGATGATCCATCAACTGTCTGTGAAAAGGTATGGTGGTCTTTACACCTTCTATTACAAACTCGTCAAGTGCTCGCTTCATTTTATTAACAGCCTCTTCTCTCGTCTGAGCTGTCGTAATAAGCTTGGCGATCATAGAGTCGTAATTAGGTGGGATTAAATAGCCACTATAGACGTGAGTATCTATACGCACCCCATGACCTCCTGGCGCATGCAAATTGGTAATACGTCCTGGTGATGGTCTAAAATTATTATAAGGATCCTCAGCGTTAATTCTACATTCTATAGAATGCAATTGTGGGAAATAATTTTTTCCAGAAATGGGCACCCCAGCAGCAACTAAAATCTGCTCACGTATCAAGTCATAATCCACAACCTGCTCGGTAATTGGATGCTCCACTTGAATACGGGTGTTCATTTCCATAAAATAGAAATTGCGGTGTTTATCTACCAAAAACTCAACTGTTCCCGCACCTTCGTATTTAATATATTCTGCAGCTCTTACTGCGGCATCTCCCATTTTTTTACGTAAGGCATCCGTCATAAAAGGAGAAGGTGTCTCCTCTGTAAGTTTTTGATGACGACGTTGTACAGAACAATCTCTTTCAGAAAGATGGCAGGCTTTGCCAGTACTATCTCCAACAATCTGAATTTCTATATGACGTGGCTCCTCTATGAGTTTTTCCATGTACATCCCATCATTACCAAAAGACGCTGAGGCTTCTTGACGGGCTGAATCCCAACCTTTGCGTAATTCCTCTTTCTTCCAGATGGCGCGCATTCCTTTTCCACCTCCACCAGCGGTCGCCTTAATCATAACTGGATAACCTATTTCTTTCGCGATTTTTTCCGCGTCTTCAAAAGATTCCAATATACCCTCACTTCCAGGTACACAAGGAACTCCAGCTTCCCTCATAGTGGCTTTTGCTGTTGCCTTGTCACCCATTTTCGAAATCATTTCTGCAGAGGCACCGATGAATTTTATTTCATGCTCTTCGCAAATTTTGGAAAATTTGGCATTTTCAGATAAAAAGCCATACCCAGGATGAATTGCGTCTGCATTTGTTATTTCTGCAGCAGCAATTATATTGGACATTTTAAGATATGACTCGTTACTAGGTGGGGGGCCTATACACACGGCCTCATCTGCAAATCGTACATGTAAGCTTTCGGCATCTGCTGTAGAATAGACTGCAACGGTATTAATACCCATTTCTTTACATGTCCTTATTACACGAAGGGCAATTTCTCCCCTGTTTGCTATAAGTATCTTTTTAAACATAGTGTGTTAAAATTGTATGTCCAGTTCAGTTTTAATTCTGGCAACGGACTAATTGGGATACTTTAATTTAATCCCCTAAAATTAAGATGGATCTACCAAAAACAAGGGTTGATCAAACTCAATAGGAGATGCATCATCTACAAGAACCTTTACAATAGTTCCAGAAACTTCACTTTCTATTTCATTAAATAGCTTCATTGCTTCGATAACACAAAGCACATCACCTTCTTTAATAGTATCTCCCACCTCTACGAAAGCAGGCTTGTCTGGAGCAGGCTTACGGTAAAGGGTTCCTATAATTGGTGATTTTACAGTTATGTATTTTGAATTATCCTCCTCCTTGGCTTTAGGTGCCTCTGTGCTCGCTGGAGCTGGAGTAGGTGCCGGTTGAACAGGTGCGGCTGGTTGGGCCATAGGTGCTCCCATCGGGATTTGTTGCAAAATAGTGGTTTCTCCTTTTCCTTCATCACTTCCAGTCTTAATGGTGATTTTAATATCATCCATCTCCAGTTTAACTTCACTGGCTCCAGACTTCGCGACAAACTTGATAAGGTTCTGAATTTCTTTTAAATCCATAATAATTAACGTTAGCTAGGTAGAATCTAAGAATTATAAGCCCATTTTAAATAAATGGAGCCCCAAGTAAATCCGCCTCCAAAGGCGGCAAATATAATATTATCTCCTTTTTTGAGATTTTTTTCGTAATCGCTCATTAATAGCGGTAAGGTTGCAGATGTGGTGTTTCCATAACGTTGAATATTCATCAACACTTTTGAATCATCTACA
>CAXBEL010000287.1:0-4645 GCA_963974735.1 uncultured Flavobacteriaceae bacterium
GTGGATTAATAGGTGCTTTGTATAATTACATATTTATGACATTTATTGAGCCAGATTTTATCAATCAGATTGCAGATGTGCAACGCACAGCAATATTAGAGAGTTCTCCTAATATGACCGATGAACAACTTGAACAGTCTATGGTTATGGTCAAAAGATTCTCACAGCCGTGGATTTCTTCTGCTATACAATTAATCGCAGGACTTTTCTTTGGTTTTATTATTTCACTTATTGCAGGTCTCGTAATGAAACGCGACAATCCATATCAAGATTAAAACTATATGCAATTATCGGTAGTCATACCTTTACTTAACGAAAAAGAATCTCTTAACGAATTATACCACTGGATTGCAAATACTCTGCAATCCAGTGGTTTTTCTTATGAAATCCTGTTTATTGATGACGGTAGTACAGATGGCTCCTGGCAGATAATTGACCAGCTTACGCAAAAACATCCTGAAGTCAAGGCTATAAAATTTAACCGTAATTATGGGAAGAGCCAGGCCTTGCATGCAGGTTTCATTGCTGCTTCTGGTGATGTCGTAGTGACTATGGATGCCGATCTACAGGATAGCCCTGAAGAAATTCCTGAACTGTATCATCTTATTACAGACAAAGGATATGATTTAGTATCAGGTTGGAAAAAGAAACGCTACGATTCAATTTTAACAAAAAATCTTCCGTCAAAACTTTTTAATGCTGCAGCAAGAAAGACAAGTGGTTTAAAACTTCATGATTTTAACTGTGGCTTAAAAGCTTACCGAAGTGACGTTATTAAAAATATAGATGTATACGGTGATATGCATCGCTATATTCCTATTTTGGCCAAAAACTCTGGTTTCTATAATATCACCGAAAAACCGGTACAACATCAGGCACGAAAGTATGGTCAAACCAAATTTGGCGCGGATCGATTTATAAAAGGTTTTTTAGACTTAATCACAATTTGGTTTATCTCCTATTTTGCAAAAAGACCTATGCACCTTTTTGGAGCTTTAGGTGTAATTATGTTCATTATAGGATTTGGGCTTGCCGTTTATTTAGGTATTGATAAAATATTTTTAAATCCAAGAGGAAGACTTCTTACAGAAAGGCCTCAGTTTTATATAGGCCTTATAAGTATGGTTATTGGGGTGCAACTGTTTATAGCAGGATTCTTAGGAGAACTCATTTTAAGATCTAAGCAAGATAGGCAGCGGTATTTAATAAGTCAAAGAAAGGGCTTTTAAGGCTTTTAATACTCTTAGTTAAAAACGTATTTTTACCACTTAAATAAACCAACATGAATCAGATAGAACCTACAATTCTTCAGAAAGCCAACGATTGGCTAACTTCAGATTTTGATAAAGATACTCAAGGAGCAATAAAAAAATTAATAGATAGTAATCCCGAAGAACTTAAGGAAAGTTTTTACAAAAACCTTGAATTTGGTACTGGTGGTATGCGCGGTATTATGGGAGTTGGCACAAACCGCATTAACAGATATACCTTGGGAAAAAACACTCAGGGTCTTTCTAACTATCTTAAACAATCATTCTCTGGGGAATCTATTAAAGTTGCTATAGCATACGATTGCCGAAATAATAGCAAGGAATTGGCTCAAGTTGTTGCAGAAGTTTTTTCGGCTAATGATATTCATGTTTACCTTTTTAGCAGTCTGCGCCCTACCCCAGAACTGAGCTTTGCTGTAAAATATTTAGATTGCCATTGTGGTATAGTTTTAACCGCAAGTCACAATCCTCCAGAGTATAATGGCTATAAAGTGTATTGGCAAGATGGAGGTCAATTGGTACCACCACAGGATGCTGAAATTGTTCAGGAAATTGAAAGTCTTAAATATGCCGAAATTAATTTTAAGGCCGTAAATGAGAAAATAGAATTAATAGATTCTAAAATTGACAAAGCTTTTATAGAAGCTTCACTCAAAAACGGAAGTTTTCCCCAACTGGATAATGAACGTGATAAAACCACTATAGTTTTTACACCATTGCATGGTACCTCTATAACAGTAGTTCCAGAGGTTCTAGAACAGGCAGGATATAAAAATGTTCACATTGTTGAAGAGCAACGCGAACCAAACGGAAATTTCCCAACCGTTAAATCTCCCAATCCCGAAGAACCAGAAGCATTAAAAATGGCTATGGAGTTGGCAGAAGAAACTCAAGCTGATATAGTAATAGGCACAGATCCCGATTGTGATCGTTTAGGTATAGCTGTAAGAGATACCAACAATAAAATGATTTTGTTAAATGGCAATCAGACTATGGTTGTCATGACAGATTTTTTACTGAAGCAATATCACCAAAATAACAAACCTGAGGATAACGAATTTATAGCTTCTACCATTGTTTCCACTCCTATGATGGAAGTATTGGGTAAAGCTTATAATGTAGAATGTAAATTAGGACTTACGGGATTTAAATGGATCGCCAAGATGATCAAGGATTTTCCCAATCAGCATTTTATTGGAGGTGGAGAAGAAAGCTTCGGTTATATGGTTGGGGATTTTGTACGTGATAAAGATGCTGTTACCGCTACTCTATTGGCTTGTGAGATTGTAACTTGGGCTAAGGCAAATAACACATCCTTCTATGAAATTCTATTAGATCTTTATGTTGAACACGGTTTTTATAAAGAAGATCTTACTTCATTGGTTAAAAAAGGAATTTCTGGTGCGGCAGAGATTAAACAAATAATGGTTGATATGCGCGAAAACCCTTTAATGAATATTAATGGGGAACGTATTGTACAAATAGACGATTATCAAAACGCAAAATCGCTAAATGTAGCAACTGGAAATTCATCAGATATAGATATTCCCACATCTAATGTTTTGATTTATCATACAGAAAAAGGAAGCCGCATTGCAGCTAGACCTAGTGGCACAGAACCCAAAATTAAATTTTACATAAGCGTTAACGAGCCTTTACCTAATAAAGAAAAATTTGATCAAGTAGAAGATAAACTTGACTCACGCATCGCAGGGATTAAAAAAGAGCTTGGGCTTTAAATTAATTGGACCCAAACAAAAGGGTCTTCAGCATACATTTAATGAATTATTTTAAACAAATCCTTCAATTTGCAAGGCCCTATAGTCGGTACGCTGTACTCAATATAATTTGCAATATTTTTTACGCGCTTTTTAGCACTCTTTCTTTTTTAGCCCTTATTCCTGTTATTGATATTCTTTTTGACAAGAGTAAAAGGGTTACAACTCTGCCAAATTGGGAAGGCTGGACCGGTTTTAAGGAGTATGCTGTAAATTATTTTTATTATCACGTTAGCCAGCGTGTGGCAGATAATGAGCTTTCTGCACTGGTTTATATTTGCGTAATTGTTGTGATTTTGTTTTTCCTTAAAAATCTATTTGGATATTTAGCCACCTTTTTTATAACCTATCTGCGTAATGGCGTGATGCAGGATGTAAGGGATGCCATCTATGACAAATTAGTCGAATTACCTATTTCCTACTTTTCCGAAAAACGAAAAGGAGACACCATTTCAAGAATAACAGCAGATGTAAATGAAGTAGAGCGCTCTTTCCTCTCTATATTGGAAATGGTCGTAAGAGAACCGCTTACCATTATTTTTACGATTATAGCAATGGTAATGATGAGTGCCAAATTGACCTTGTTTGTATTCATTTTTCTACCTATTTCAGGTTTTATAATCTCAAGGATAGGTAAATCGCTTAAAAAACAATCAAATCTGGCACAAGAAGAAAACGGGCATTTTTTATCTATCGTAGAAGAAACGCTGTCAAGTCTAAAGATTATTAAAGGTTTTAATGCAGAAGACAGCTTTCGTAAAAAATTTAAAGAAAGCACTAATCGACTTAAAGACATATTAAACAGCCTAGTAAATAGACAAAATATGGCTTCACCAACAAGTGAATTCCTGGGCATTTTTGTCATTGTTATTATTTTGTGGTTTGGTGGTCAAATGGTTTTGGTAGATCAAACACTAGGAGCATCCACATTCATTGCGTTTCTCGGTCTTTCTTATCAGATTCTTACTCCGGCTAAGCAAATAAGTAAGGCGTCATATAGTGTGAAAAAAGGAAATGCTGCTGCAGAAAGAATTCTTGAGGTTCTAAATACAACATCAACAATTCAGGATAATCCAAATGCTTTAGTAAAAGATTCATTTACAGATTCGGTCTCAATAGAAAATATATATTTTAAGTATGAAGAGGAGAATGTTCTAAAGAATTTTAGTGTAACGGTCCCTAAAGGTCAAACAATTGCACTCGTGGGTCAAAGCGGAAGCGGTAAAAGTACAATTGCAAATCTCGTCACCCGTTTTTATGATGTAAATGCAGGGTCTATAAAAATTGACGGCGTTGACATTCGTGACGTCACTAAAAAGTCTTTACGCAGTCTAATGGGACTTGTAACTCAAGATTCTATACTTTTTAATGATACGGTTCGCAACAATATCCTTTTAGGTAAACCCAATGCAACCGACGAAGAAATTATTGATGCGCTTAAAATTGCCAATGCTTGGGATTTTGTTGAAGATTTGCCAAAAGGCTTAGATACTAATATAGGCGATAGTGGGAACAAGCTAAGTGGCGGGCAAAAACAACGTCTTTCTATTGCTCGTGCAGTTTTGAAAAATCCTCCGCTTATGATTCTTGACGAAG
>CAXBEL010000288.1:0-4481 GCA_963974735.1 uncultured Flavobacteriaceae bacterium
ATGCTTTTTATTTTTGTAAACGCCTGGCTATTTTATCAGTAGCTTCATTAAGCATTGCGTATACATTATCAAAACCTAGGCGACCTCCATTGTAAGGATCAGGAACATCTACACGTTCTCCAGGAAAAATTTCATCTAAAATCATTTGCACCTTATCCTTATCGTGTTGATTTCGGGCCTGCTTAATTACATCATTATAATTGTATTGATCCATTACAAAAATATGATCGTAGGTATCAAAGAAGTCTGGATTAAATTGCATACCACGTTGCATAGTAATATCGAGACCATTTTTTTTAGCCACTTCCACGCTGCGAGGATCGGGAGGATTACCTACATGCCAAGGTCCTGTGCCAGCAGAATCAATTTGAAAATCATTGGATTCCAGCTTAGATTTTAATAATCCTTCTGCTAATGGTGACCTGCAAATATTGCCAAGGCAGACCATTAAAATTTTGGTCTTCATGGTTTAAAATTTTTTGATTGAAATGATCTGGATCTAAATTCCAAGGGTAAAGTTTGAGAATAAATTTTATTAGATGTTTTGTAAATTACATCGTCAATTTCTTATTCAAATCTTCAACATATTTTCTAAACTGCTTATCTGTAGAAGAAAGGTTATCTACTGTTTTACAAGCGTGTAAAACAGTAGCATGATCTCTTTTTCCTATCTGAGAACCTATGCTTGCCAAAGATGCCTTAGTAAGCCTTTTAGCAAAAAACATAGCTAATTGACGCGCCTGTACAATATGTCTCTTTCTGGTTTTAGATTGAAGCGTATCTACATCCATCTGGAAGTAATCGCTAACGACTTTCTGTATATAATCTATAGAAACCTCCCGCTTAGTATGCTTCACATAATTATCTACAATCTTTTTAGCCAGATCGAGAGTTATTTCTTTTCTATTAAAAGAGGAATGCGCAATTAAAGAGATAATGGCTCCTTCTAATTCACGAATATTTGTCTTTATATTATTGGCTAAAAACTCGATTATATCTTCGGGCATTTCTACACCGTCCTGATATAATTTATTTTTTATTATTGATATTCGTGTTTCAAATTCTGGCTGTTGCAATTCTGCAGATAATCCCCATTTAAATCGGGATAGTAAACGCTGCTCAATGTCCTGCATATCTACCGGAGCCTTGTCACTGGTTAAAACTACCTGCTTACCATTTTGATGCAAATGATTGAATATGTGGAAAAACACATCCTGAGTACCCGCTTTTCCTGATAACAACTGAATATCATCTACTATAAGAACATCAATAACCTGATAGAAATGGATAAAATCATTTCTGTTATTTTTCTTGACAGATTCTATGTATTGTTGCGTGAATTTTTCAGCAGAAATATAAAGAACAGTTTTGTCTGGATATTTATCTTTAATCTGTACACCTATAGCATGTGCTAAATGTGTTTTACCCAAACCAACACCACCAAAAATAAGAAGAGGATTAAATGACGTTCCTCCAGGCTTATTTGCAACAGCTAATCCCGCGGAGCGTGCCAATCTGTTAGAATCACCTTCTAAAAAATTATCAAAGTTATAATTGGGATTAAGTTGCGATTCGATTTCCAGATTACGAATTCCTGGAATTACAAAAGGATTTTTAAGTTCGGGGCTTTTATTTTTAAAGGGAGCATCTACATCCTGCGACTTCATTGTAGAAGGTCTGTTAGAACTGGGAATCTTTTCTGTAAAAGGTTGCCTGTTCCCGTAGGTATTCTCCATCTTAATAACATAGACCAATTTAGCAGTTTCACCAAGTTCCTTAGTTAAGGATACTTTAAGCAATTTTACATAATGCTCTTCGAGCCATTCATAAAAAAATTTGCTGGGAACCTGTATGCTTAGGGCATTATCTGTTAGCTTTACAGCCTTAATAGGCTCAAACCAAGTTTTGTATGCCTGCTGAGTGATATTGTCACGAATAAACAATAGACAATTATCCCAAACTGATTGCGCAGTCATACTCATTTGTGTGGTTAAATTTTTAGTTATTTTTAGGTTTAGAGGCATTAAAAAGTGAGAAAAAAGTGGCTTTCGTTTTGTTTAACGCTGGGCAAATATGTGAACAAAATTTGTAATAAAAAAAATTATTACCGTTGGTTTTTTAGATTTTTTTGTGCATACTCTAAGACTATCATAACTAATAATATTTTATGTTAATAACTCTATGTTCAACTATAATTCTTTCGTAAAAGTTCGCTATGCTGAGACAGATCAGATGGGAGTGGTGCATCACGGTAATTATGCAATATATCTGGAATTAGCACGGATCGAATGGTTAAATCAATTAGGAGTATCCTATAAAAATATGGAAAAAAATGGAGTTATGCTACCTGTTTATGAAATGAATTTTTCTTTTCTTAAATCAGCGTTTTTCGACGACACTTTGACCATAGAAACTTCATTGAAAAATCTGCCAGGCGCACGCATAATTTTTAACTATCAGATCTTCAATCAATCAGGTGAATTGTTGTGTAAAGCAAGTACAACTTTGGTTTTTGTAAATATGAAAACAAACAGACCCATGCGTTGTCCAGATTATATATTAGAAAAATTAAAATCTAATCCTTAAGGACTTTTGTTTTTACACCAAAGATGGCATCAAAACGCTCTTTAATTTGATTTAAATCTGTTTCGCGGATGGCTAATATGATTTTGCAGTCTAAATGCATATCTTGATCTTTAATGACTAGGTTTTTCTCTTTTATAACCCGCATTACATTATTCATAAGATCGTACCCAAATTTCAGTTCAAGTTCTGTCTTTATGGTTCTGTTTACAATTTGAGCACCTTCCAGGGTCATTTGAGCGCTGGTTCTATACGCATTTATTAATCCGCCGACTCCTAAATTTGTTCCTCCATAGTAACGAACCACAGCAACTAAAACCTGAGTCACATCAAAGGACTGTAACTGACCATAAATGGGCATTCCTGCAGAATTACTTGGTTCCCCATCATCATTTGCTCGGTAATGTTCATAGCGCTTTCCCAATTGCCAAGCATAACAAATGTGTGAAGCTTTGTTATGATTTTGCCAGAGCTCTTCTAATTTGTCTTTAACCTCATCTTCCGTTGTAACCTTAAAGGCATAACCATAAAATTTACTGCCTTTATCCTTAAATAAAGTTTCGGGGGCTGGTTTTGCTATGGTTTTATAGTGATCGCTTTTTTTCAAAGTGCAGATGTTGAACTAGCTACTAGAATTATACTTAACACAGCTAAAGCAATTCCTATCCAGTTTTTAGTAATTAATTTTTCTTTGAAGAATAATATACCTAATACCGTCGAGACCATAACAATTGCTACATTGTTTATAGCAAAAATGGTAGAACTCTCTACGCCGTCGCTGCGAAGTGCCTGCACAATAAAATAAATTGAAAAATAATTGGGAATGCCTAAACCTATACCACCAAGTAAATTTTTAAACTCAAATTTAAAAGTGCCACTTATTATTTGATATAGAATAATAAATAGTCCAACTAAAAATGCTGATGCAAATAGTGTGGCCGAAAATAAAGGGACATCGCTTTTTGCGACGTAGCTGTCTTCTATAAATTTTATACTCGTGTCTATTATCCCACTTCCTATAAAAACCAATATGGGAAATATAATATTCTTCCGTTCTACTGCGATGCCTTGTGTGTTTTTTATAGAGGAGAGATAGACTGCAGCAAGTGCTAATAAAATTCCGGTTATTTTCCAGATTCCTAAACTTTCATTGTAATACAAAATACCAAAAAGTATAGGTACCACAACACTCATTTTTGTTGCAACAGAAACGACAGAAAGTCCACTACGCTGCGTTGTTATTGCCATAAGATTAAAAATGACAATAAAAAGAACACCTAAGCCTATGGCTCCATAAAACCAGTCATACATTGGGATCTGTCTCACATTTATAGGATTCTCATAAGCTATAAAACCACAGAGACAGGCCACACTATAATTCATTATTATAGCTTGTAAAGTGTTGATTTTAAAATAATCAAAAAGTTTAAATGCAATAAATATAAGTGTTGAGGCAACAACACTTAGAATGAGGTAAATCAAAACATTTCGCTTTTTAATTTAAATAATTGTGTAATGTCTTCTTCGCCCGGTTTAAGATGCCATGTATGAATTCCTAATGATGATGCACCCATTGTGTTCAATACAGTGTCATCGATAAATAGGGTTTCTTGAGGTTGCAGTTTGTTCTGGGTTAAAACGTAATCATATATTTCTAAATCTGGCTTGCGTAGTTTTATTTTCTGCGAAAGGTAAAACTGGTCGAAACAGGTTTGGAATTTAGTGTATCTAATAGCTCCCATATTCTTAATGACCTGTTCTATATGCAGATCATTTGTATTGCTTAGTAGAAAAAGTTTATATTTTTTTGAACTTGCCAAATTCAAGATCCATTCCAATCGATGTTCTGGAAAATCAAGGATTATACTGTTCCATGCAAGTTTGAAGGATATTTCACT
>CAXBEL010000289.1:0-4470 GCA_963974735.1 uncultured Flavobacteriaceae bacterium
GTTGGGGTTTGGGACATGGCTACAGGGAAATATGCATCTGCTCCTATATAATCGAGTTCATCCCAAAACGGAAATTTATCTACCTTATCCCAATTCTCTGCGTATGTAAGTTTACCAGAATATACCTTTCTGATTTTCGGGATTAATTGCTCCCAAAATGCCCTTCTGGTATTTACAAAATTAAAAAGTTCTGTGCCTATGCAAAAGATTTCTACCTGCTCTTCTTCCGCTAATTTGGCATAAAGCAAAATAAAAGCTTCATAACCCGCTTCCAATTGCTTCCAATTTTCTTCTGAAGTCATTGCCATATCTCCTGTAAAACCACCTCTGCCAATCCAAATTTGGGGCTTGAGCATTACTTTGATATTCTTTTTATGAAGTTCTTCTATGTAATGTCCTGCACCTTCATACCGCTCCCCATACCATTGCCTGTTCATATTATACACAAGTTCTGGATGATCTAAACTGCGCACAAAGCCAAAAGGCATTATGGAAGCGTGGCTTGCTCCTAGATTTACTACTGGTTCTAAATGGCTGTCATTAATGGTATCTCTTGAGGCCACATAACTTACTCCATTAATTTTAGGTGTATTGTTAGGCTGTGCCATGCAAGCGTGAAGAAGCAAGGCAATAGATGAAAGAAAAAAAAACTTTAGAAGAATATTCATATGTGTAAATTACACATATTCCCTTTATCCCTTATTTAATTTCGTTTAAATCCCAATTATAAGAATAATAAGAAAGCTCAGTTTCAGACGGCAGTTTATTTGTGCGATAGCGATTAATAAAAGCTAAAGTACCACCTTGACTGTCAAAATCTTCTTTATACCATTTAAAGATTTCGCTAACCTCAACATTTTTGGAATTTACTTTTATAAATTCAGGATTATTAAGTGCAAGTTTAGTCTGCTCTTCCAGCTGTGTTTTTAAATCTTGTGGTTTATAGGCCTCATCTATTATAGGAGGACATCCCAAACCGGCACAAACCAAAACAAAATGAAAACGTGCTTCATCTGGAAATTTGGCACGGAGATATTCATTTTCAATGGTATTTAAAGTGACCTTTTTCCCTCCTAAATCATATTCCTTTTTATCAAAGAAACCTGGAATATCCATTGGGGATTTAACAGGATAATTATCTACAATACCTTTAATCACTGCGAGATTGTACGCATTGATCCAGAAAGATTTATAAGTCGCAGGATTACTTGATTTAACTGTAATATCCTTTGCACTGGCAAGCGCCTGGTCTAATTTAGCGGGATTTGTCTTTATCTTTTTATAACTGACTTTTCCATTTTTTACATAGGTGTTAAAAACAGCATCTGCATTGGTAAAAAACTCTGCAATATCTTGCGAAAGGCAAATTTGAGTGGTTAGAAAAAATACAGCAATCAAAATAATACGCATATAGTTGTGGTTTTGTGAATGTGTCGCTATTGCTTCATTTAAATTACAAGCAGCGGAATAGATTTGAATAATATCATCCGCTGAATTTAGATTTATTTTAAATTATGACTTGGGTTAAGTTCTTATCTTTAAAAACGACTTATAAGTCACAACTTACACTGCATGGAGCATATTGTTATTATTGGCAACGGCATTTCTGGTGTCACTCTCGCTAGACATATACGGAAAAACTCAGACAAAAAGATTTCTTTAATTTCTGCTGAAAGCGATTATTTTTTTTCCAGGACTGCTTTAATGTATGTCTATATGGGACA
This sequence comes from uncultured Flavobacteriaceae bacterium, assembly GCA_963974735.1. Taxonomy (GTDB): domain Bacteria; phylum Bacteroidota; class Bacteroidia; order Flavobacteriales; family Flavobacteriaceae; genus Leeuwenhoekiella. Next base: position 1,725 of record CAXBEL010000289.1, read on the forward strand.
TATGCGCTGGACCGATATTGAGCCTTATGAAGATTGGTTTTGGGAGAAAAATAGATTAGAGCTGATAAATGGTTATGTAGAAAAAGTGAATACCTCTTCTAAAACACTTTATATAAAAAATAAGGGAACGATCACCTATGATAAATTAGTTATTGCAACCGGTTCAACCACCGCTACTTTTGGATGGGAAGGTCTTAATTTAAATGGTGTTCAAGGTTTAGTGACCAAACAGGACCTGGAATTATTAGAAAGAAATGCCCCCAATAATGACATCTGTAAACACGCGGTAATTATAGGCGGGGGTCTCATAGGTGTTGAACTGGCAGAAATGCTCCACACACGTGAGATTGGCGTTACACTCATAGTTCGTGAACATGCTTTTTGGTCCGGTGTTTTGCCAGATGGTGATGCAAAAATGATTTCAAGACATATACAATCGCATAATATTGATTTGCGCCATAGCACAGAACTTGATAAAATACTGGATGATGGCAAAGGGAATGTTGGCGGCATTTTGACTAAAGAAGGAGAAACAATTGAATGCCAACTTGTGGGTATTGCCACAGGAGTAAAACCCAACATTTCCTTTCTAAAAAACTCAGAAATTGAAACAGATAAAGGTGTTCTCGTTAACCGAATGCTAGAAACTAGCATTCCCGATGTTTATGCCATAGGTGATTGTGCTCAGCAAAGAGAAGCTATAGGAAGGCGTAAACCGGTGGAAGCAGTTTGGTACACTGGCCGTATGATGGGTGAAGCACTTGCTCAGACGCTCTGTGGTAAGCCGTTTGAATATAATCCTGGTCACTGGTTTAACAGTGCAAAATTTTTTGATATAGAATATCAAACTTATGGCTGGGTTAGCAGTACTAAGGATAAGAAAGATTTTGAAGCTCATTTTCACTGGAAGCATGAGGATGATACTAAATGTATTACCATAGCTTATCACAGCGATTCAGCAGAGTTTTTAGGTATAAATACCTTCGGTATAAGAATGCGCCACGAAGTAATTGATCGATGGCTTTCAGAAAAAAGGGACTTAGATTATGTAATGAAACATCTCCCTAAAGCCAACTTTGATCCTGAATTTTTCAAAAAACATTTTAAGGAAATCTATTCTGCCTTTAAAGGGCAGGTACAAACCGTATAAATAAACCTTATGAAATACAACGCCAATCCAAGCATGTCACTTGCTGGAGAACCCCCTAAGGCATTATCAAAAGTTCAAAAGATTGCCACAGCAATAGGTCTTACTGGGCTTTTTATTTTAGTCCTTGCAATTGCAAATGTTGATTTTCCAAACAAAACTTTATTTCTTTCCCTTTCGCTGGGGCTGATAGTTATAGGAACTATAATCTTTGCCCATGATTTATACAATGGCAAACATGCCGGTATTAAAAATGATGGTGTTTATTTTAAATCCATGACAGCAAAAGGTATTGCTGGATGGGCCACAGGCATCATACTTACCCTTTTTTATATTGTCCTCTACTGGTTCCCTCAATATTTCGGCCTTAATACTGAAGGTGCAAATACAGGATTAATAGGATTGTTTGATCCGTTAAGTAAACTACTTAATGGTAGTCCAGCAAGCCAATGGTTTATGTATGGTGTTTTTTATACGTTGGCGATTGTGATTTTTGGATATAAATTTATTTTAAAATACCGCCACAGCAGATATGAGGTTATACGCACCTGCTCTGTAATGTTCTTTCAATTGGGATTTGCTTTTCTTATTCCAGAAATTTTGGTAAGACTTAACCAACCGTATTATGACTTTAAAAACGTCTGGCCACTAAATTATGATCTGTTCGCAGGATACAAAATAGATGAATTTATAAGTGCCGGGGACATTGGTCTGGCTATGTTATTATTTGGAGTCCTTTCCATTTTTGTAATTACCCCCATTCTAACCTATAAATATGGAAAACGTTGGTATTGCTCATGGGTTTGTGGTTGTGGTGGACTTGCAGAAACAGCTGGCGATCCTTACAGACACTTGTCTGACAAAAGACAATCTGCCTGGAAAATAGAACGTTGGGTTATACACAGCGTAGTGGTATTTGTCACTGTGATGACCGTTGCTGTTGTCTATTCCTACTTATCTGGCAATGAATCTGACTCCATCTCGCAGTACAGCCAATTAGAAAATAAGGTGGTTTTTATGAGCGACGCTCAAGGCTCTAAAACCATAGGCGAGCGTATTGCCTCAGCAGAAGAATTTGGTGCTAAAGGAGTGGTATTTATCAATAAAGAAGAAACAAGTGGACCGATTGAAATTGAAAGTTCTACACCATTAAACATAGATTACATTGTAGTGTCAGAAGCTCAAAATGAAGCAGCGCTCGAAAAAATAAAGCGGGGTGAAAATGCCACACTTATTAATCAATATGCAGATGGACCCAATTTTGAAGTGGCAGCAAATCAAGAATCACAGTTTTATGATAATGTATGGCTGGACAAAGATGTTTTTGTTGGTTTTATAGTGGTTTTGCTAACTCTTGTTTTTGGGTGGGCAATGATTTTTAGAAGGAAACAACTAGCTAAAGATGCAAAAAAAGGGGCTATAGCTTATTTTGCTATTGTGATATCAATTTTGCTTATCACCTATTGGGGTGGTTTTGGCAAATTATTTTTCTTCGATGCTTATCAATTACGTTCCTCTTATGGCTTTATCATTGGTTCAATATTTAGTGGCGTAATAGGAGTGGGCTTCTACCCTATTTTTGGAAGTCGTGTTTGGTGT
>CAXBEL010000290.1:0-4414 GCA_963974735.1 uncultured Flavobacteriaceae bacterium
CATGCACTTCCAGGATACAAGAGCCTCATTTCCTTTTCCTCTTCCTTCCTTCAGTCTGAATCCCGGAGTTCTTTTTGCCCGCTGCTTATATGCATCATAAGTGATAGCAGCGATAGAATGAGGATGTCTCTTGTCCGAATCAGCGATGAGATAGCTAAGCCTTACACCGATTTGATTTTCGTGAATTTCGTATGGTAAAATCTGCATGGTTACTAGTGGTTATTGAGTGGTTATGCTATTTCCAGTACAGCCTTTAGTTTGGGAATTATATTCACACCCTTGTAGTGGCCATTGATGGTTTCATTTAGAACTTTTCGAGAGCAGCCAATGCGTTCTGCAAGCTCCTCCTGCGTTAAGCCTGACTTGAATACCTCTATAGAGAGATATTTATTTTCAGGATACTTGGGCTCTTTGATTTCCATATTTGTTGTTTACATTTGTAACTATTAACACAAAGTATGTGAATCAAATTCACATAAGCAAGTCATAATGTGAATTATTTACACAATTTTTAAGAATGGATTTTTTACGCCTGAATATCAAACACTTAAGGACTCTTAATGGCCTTACACAGGGTCAATTGGCTCAAGTTTTAGGAGTTTCAAGGGATAATGTCGCCAGTTACGAGCGCGGAACTACGCCTCCTGTGGATGTGATACACGTTCTTGTGAATCATTTTCACATCAAGTTTAATGATCTGATGGAAAAGGATCTTTCACTTTTTGAATCAAAAAATGTTGAGGGGGTTATAATCGATACGGAGAGAAAGAATGCTAATTCTCCAAATACTTCTAATGAGGTAAAGGATTCTCAAGATCCAGCTGATATATATAAAATCAAGAATATCCAATCATTGGAAAGGGTAATAGCTGCTCAAGAGATTACCATACAGTCCCAGAAAGAGACCATTCAAGCACTTAAAGAGGTGATTGATGGGAGAAAGGTTTCCCAATAAAAAAGACCACACACACTTTTTTTAAGTAAAAACTCTCAAAAATCAATTTAAATCTCTGATTATCAACTGATTAATGTTTTTTACTACGTGTTCAAATATGGTTTTATAGGGGCTCGAACAAGCTTTAATACTGGCTTTAAACTCATTATTTTGTGAATAAAGGGAGTTGAAAAGGATTTTTTTCACGCTTTTTTGTCACCCTAAATGTCACCCTAAGTGTCACCCATACCCACACAATCACCCGATTTACCTAATTTGTAGAAGTGAATTTTGGCTTTCCTTTTTGGCGATTCCAAGCACTTTAATCGGCTTTTAAAACCGCTTTATTAGCCCTTTAAATGCCTATAATGGAAGTTTTCTAGCCGTTTTGGGCTATCTTAGGCTTTGTGATGATAGCACGATGGAAGAGGATGGAAGAGATGGACGTTTCGATTTCAGCCGTTTGAATAGCTAAAAACACTAAAAAAGCCTCTCCATTTGCTAGAGAGGCCGTTTTTCTACCGTTTTATAAAAATGCCGTTTTAGTACGGTTTGTTTTGTGCCCTATACAAGAAATCCAGTCTTAATAAATCTTCTTTGTCAATTTCCCAACCTTCAAAATCGATTTCCCATCTTTCTTCTAGAAATGAGAGCATTTTTTTACCTCTGCTTTTAATTTCAGTTGGTGTCCAATGTTCATAGCTTGAAACTTCAATCTCACTATATGCTCCATTGAAAAAACCAACTTCATTATTGTCACTATTTCGGTGCTTTTTCTTAAAGTCGAAGCATTTGTTTTGAAATTCAGAGTTTTTGGACTGACCTAGCAAAACTAAGTTACCTAAAGTGTTTAACAGTATTTTCTTTTCCTTTTTCGAGTGTTTGTTGAAAACAGAAGTCCAACAATCGTCTTTTGGTGTTTGAGGATAGATATGCTCAATTGTATCTTCTTTTTTTCGTTTGTTAAAGTCTGACCAACTCACTTTTTGATTTCCATTGGCTTTTTGTTGAAGAAATAGTTCATATTCAAAAAGGAAATACCTTAAACCGTTCCAAGTATAAAAGCCATCTCCTTTGTTATATTGGTCTTTTACATAATTATCAAATTTTGCAAGGTCAAACCAACCATAATAAACATAATCGTCTCCTTTTCCTGATTCTCCTTGTGTCATCCAATCAATATTCATAATAGCGGATTGAATAGTTGTTGAGTCCTTATTGAAATAATAAGCGTTTGCAAGTCTATAAAAATGACTGTTTTTTGTGTTTGATGGTCGTTGTGAAAGTCTGAAAACAAGGAAAATAAATCGCTCCGCTGACTTTAAAAGTGGTAAGAAATCAGTTTCATCACATTTAGTCATAGCAGCCATAAGTAAAGGTGGAAATGCACTCATTCCTAAGCGATTGAGTTTCTGTATCCATTCTTTTGTTTCATCTAGATATTCAGAGAATTGTGGGTTAAATAAATAAAACCAAGATTTAACGCACTTTGAAAGACTATCTGTATAATCTTTAATATCAGAAATAAGAATGTTTCCTTTAATTGCATTTTTTGCAGTAAATTTTTCATTTAATAAAAATTTAGCGTAAGAAGCAGATTCTTTTCTATCGTACTTGAAGTAAACTATCCAATGATTACGTAAGAACTCGTCATCATCCATAGCGAGATATTTGTTCTTGCCTAAATACTCATAAATTGTTTTCCAAGTTTCGTTTATGTCCTTTCTTATCCGGGCTCTAGTTTGATTGTTAACATCCAAAAGAGTTGACAGGTAAATTAATCTGTTTTTTAGGAGTTCTAAATTTGATAATGGTTTCCCCCTGTTATTCATTGTCTCAAAGGTTACATAAACATCTAATTCATCATCTATTTCATAGAAATTGAATTTAAACTTAGCGGTAACTTTCTTGAATAAATCTTCAAGTTCTAGTTTTTGGAGTTTTTCTATTTTTTTTTGAAAAAAAAATTTTGCCGTTTTTAGATTGGAAGTATATAATGTTTGTTCTGGAACTTTATCGGCAGTTGAGGAATGTTGTTCTAAAATTTTGGTTTTAAAATACTCATCACTTGGATTGTCGCGCTCATAACCAAATATGTAAGATTTATAATTTTCTCCATATGCTTGAAATAGAAACTTGTTTACCCAATATGCCTTTTCCTTAAAGTTTATTCCTTCGCTATCAGTAAATTGGTTTAGGATTTCATTGATTAGGATAATTGAGGTTGTAAGTCTTTGTTGACCATCAATTAGATAATACGCTCCAAGTTCTCTTTCAAAAAGCCATAAGTCGTCTTGCCATTTTTCTATGTTCACAACACTTGATTTTGAAATTGGCTCAACAGTTAAAAGCCCTGTATAATGAATTTTGTCTCCTTTTAGATTTATTAGGTCTTCCCAAAAGTCTTCGAGTTGGTTTGTTTGCCAAGAATAACCCCTTTGAAAATCAGGTATTCTGAAAAATTTCTCGTTAAATATCTCCGTTAACGATTGAAGTTTATTGTCTGCCATTTATGTTGTTTATTAATGAATACCATCTTGAATTTTTAAATTTATCTTATCACTAGTATATTTGGTAGGCTAATTTCAGGATGATTAATTTTTATCCCTCAAAAAATTTCCGTTGTATTCTTCTATAAAGCTGCTGAAAATACTTCTATAATTTTAGGTTTGCAAGGCCAGTTTGAAAAGTCAGAAAGCTGAAAAGAAAATTCTGAAATATGAAGTCAATAATCTAAAAGCAGAGGAGGTATAGAATTTTTAGTTAAGCTCTATCCCCTTTTTTATTAAATTCATATTAGGTGTTCGCTCCATCAATCCATTCATTTATAATCATTGTTAATTCAGCTTTTCCATTTTCTATGTCTGTCAAACTTTTGAAAGTTGCGACAGCTCGGTCATTCTCTTTCCAGACTAGCAGTTTACTTTCATTGGCTATTAATCTAGCGCTTGGTTGTACTTGCTTTTTTGCACCTCTATGAAAAATTAATTGTGCTTGTTTCTTAGGTGGCTGAATCCTCATGGTGATTCTGTCTTCGTTGTCGAAACAGTAGTTAGGTCCGTTCCATTTAATATTTTCAGTCAAGCCCGAATTTGCAGATAAAATGCAATCCCGTAACTGGTCAATTTCGATTTTGAACGGATGGTTTTGCTCCTCCAGAAATTGGCTTACTTCTTCGCTTTTATTTAGCATTTGCTTAGTTGTTGAGGGATGTCTATGGTTTGCAGCCAAGTTTTATCTTCGATTCCAATAAATCTTCAAATTATTCGTAGCTCGGCCTGAAGCGATAATATCCAATTTTCCATCACCGTTAAGATCAGCAGCAGTTAGGCTCTCGGTTGCCATTCCGTTTTGATCAATCCAATGGGATTTAAATTCGGTATAGTTCTCGTTTACAGGTTCGTATAGTTTGATGCCTATATCTCCCGCTTCATTTGGCATGCGCCATGCAGCCACGATTTGGATAGTGCCATTTCCCAG
>CAXBEL010000291.1:0-4382 GCA_963974735.1 uncultured Flavobacteriaceae bacterium
TGATGTTCCAGAATCAATTTTAAACTGGTGTTCTAAAGAATTTTTTGAAGATGTCTCAAAATTAGCGGCGCGTACAGCGCAGATGCACATTGCATTAGGGCAGGAGCGTGTAAATAACGCTTTTACCCCACAGGCATTTAGTAATGACTATACCGTCTGGTTAAAAAACAGATTGATATACCAATTTGAGAATAGGATTAATCTAGTTGAAAATAATCTTCACAAATTAGAGGATATGCGGCTTGAACTGGCGCAGGAATTTATAAGTAATAAGAAGATTATAAGAAAGCGATTACTCGATTTTGATGAAGATCAATTAAAGAGCGAGCGCTTACGTATTCATGGCGATTATCATTTAGGCCAAGTTCTGGTAAATAATCGGGATTTTTATATAATAGATTTTGAAGGCGAACCAGAAAGCACCATCCGGGATAGAAAGGTAAAACAACCTCCCATTAAGGATATTGCAGGTATGTTTCGTTCCTTTCATTATTCTATTTATGCGACCATATTTAATAATCAAGAGGCCTATGATTATGATATTCAGGATTTATTTCATGTCGCAGAAGTACTTTATAGCCATATGGTAGGTGTTTTTCTTAAAACCTATGTAGAAGAAGTGCAACACGCCAATTTAAATATTGGTTACATTAAAGAGATTGAGTTTTTACTAAATTATTGCCTGCTTGAAAAAGCAGTTTATGAATTGGGCTATGAATTAAATGCCCGACCCAGATGGGCGATTATACCCCTTAAAGGAATTTCCAACATACTTAACCAAGATATAGATGAACAACGTACAGGTGCATAGCCTTTTTTCAGATTTTGATATAGAATTATTTAAAGCAGGAAAACATTTTCGGCTCTTTGAGAAGCTGGGATCGCATCCCATAACTGTTGATGGAGTTAAAGGAGTGTATTTTGCCGTTTGGGCACCCAGTGCAAAATCAGTATCTGTGATAGGGGATTTTAATTTCTGGTTAGAAGGGGAAAATAAACTCAATGTTCGCTGGGACGGCAGTGGTATTTGGGAAGGTTTTATTCCTAAAGTAAGTGAAGGTGCGCTTTATAAATATAAAATTCAATCTCACAATAACGACCTTAAGACCGAAAAAGCAGATCCATTTGCTTTGCGGGCAGAGCATCCGCCTTATACGGCTTCAGTAGTATATGACCTCAATTATAAATGGAAGGATAAAAAATGGATGAATGGGCGTAGCAAAAATAATGCTATAGATAGCCCATTTTCAGTATATGAGGTGCATTTGGGATCTTGGCGCAGAAAAGCAGAAGAGGACAGAGCACTGAGTTATACAGAACTTGCAGATGAACTGGTTGATTATTTAAAAGAAACCCAGTTTACACACGTAGAATTTATGCCTATAATGGAGTATCCTTATGGTCCAAGTTGGGGTTACCAGCTTACGGGTTATTTTGCTCCAACAGCAAGATTTGGGTATCCAGAAGAATTTATGCTTCTAGTAGATAAATTGCATCAGGCAGGAATAGGAGTCATTCTAGACTGGGTTCCGTCACATTTTCCAGAAGATGCGCACGGTCTTGGTTTCTTTGATGGATCTCATCTTTATGAACATCCAGATAAAAGAAAGGGATATCATCCAGACTGGAAATCCTTAATATTTAATTACGGCAGAAATGAAGTACGTGCCTTTTTAATAAGCAATGCTCTTTTCTGGTTAGAGAAATATCATGTTGATGGTTTACGGGTTGACGCCGTAGCGTCTATGCTTTATTTGGATTATTCCCGTGAGGATGGGGAGTGGGAACCTAATGAATTTGGTGGAAGGGAAAACTTGGATGCGGTTTCCTTTTTAAAGGAATTAAATGAGACTGTTTACAAATATTTCCCAGATGTACAGACCATTGCAGAAGAATCCACCAGTTTCCCTATGGTTTCTAAACCTGTTTATATGGGCGGTTTAGGTTTTGGTATGAAATGGATGATGGGCTGGATGCACGACACTTTGCAATATTTTGCTAAAGAATCTATTTATCGAAAGCATCATCAGAATGATATTACTTTTAGTATGACGTATGCCTTTACAGAAAACTTTATGCTCCCGTTATCTCACGATGAGGTGGTTTATGGTAAAAAATCCATTTTGGGGCGTATGCCTGGAGATGAATGGCAACGATTTGCTAATTTAAGGTTGTTGTATAGCTATATGTTTGCTCATCCGGGTGCCAATCTAATTTTTCAAGGAGGGGAAATAGGACAATATGGAGAATGGAATTTTCAGGAAAGTCTGGATTGGCATTTACTGGAATATGATTTACATGATGGCATTAAAAAGACGGTAACAGACCTAAATAAACTTTATCGTTCTCAACCGGCGCTTTATGAGAAACAATTTAGCGGGGATGGCTTTGAATGGATTGAATGGAACGACAGTGAAAATTCTGTATTATCTTTTCTGCGAAAGGGTAATAAAGAAAAAGACACATTAATTATAGTTGTTAATTTTACACCCGTTCCAAGAGAAAATTATCGCATTGGTATACCAGAGACTATTTATAAGGAAAAGTCAAATTTGTATCAGGTATTTAATAGCAACGAGACTAAATATGGCGGTAGTGGCGATCATAGTATCGAAAAGGTTTCGGTACAAAAAGAACCTTGGAATGGTCGAAAAAATTCATTTACGATTACATTACCACCACTTTCTTTAGTTGTTTTTTCGGCAAAACCTTTAAAATAACACATTGTAATCGTTGTAGTGAAAATACTTATGGCGAAAATTTTAATAATAGCATTGTATGCCTTTGATTTGCACTTTAAAAATTAGAATTAGACCGCTCTTTATATGATTACAAATACAGAACTTGTGCAGAAGGGGAACCAGTTCCCAAATGAAGTTATGAATGTTTCTCAAGAAGTTGATACATTATATTTTACTACAAAAAATGGGGTTGTTCTACAACTAAGGGTTTTACGGGATAGTGTGATTCGGTTTAGATATGGAACACGCGGTACTTTAGAAGAAGATTTCTCTTACGCCATTAACGAAGAAGATTATTTGGGATACAATCATCTGGAAATAACTGAGAATAAAACCTATCACATAATAACCACCGCAAAGCTTATTATCAAAATAGAGAAACTTAGTCTTCAAACTAAAATTTTTGACATTGATGGTCATTTAATCAATGAAGATGAAATAGGCTTTCATTATGAAGAAAGTTTTGAATTTGGTGGAGATATTGTGAAAATGAGCAAAAAAGCCCACCACGGAGAGGGCTTTTATGGTTTGGGAGATAAGCCCATGCACTTAAACTTGAGGGGTAGAAGACTTCAAAACTGGGCGACAGATCAATATGCCTTTGGTAAAGATCAAGATCCTATTTATAAATCCGTTCCTTTTTACATTGGGCTTAATCAGAAAAAGGCCTACGGAATTTTCTTCGACAATACATTTAGAACACATTTTGACTTTTGTCATGAAAGACTGGACGTAACCAGTTTTTGGGCATTGGGAGGAGAGATGAATTATTATTTTATCTATGGCCCAGAGATGTCTGAAGTTGTAAAAAACTATACGCATTTAACCGGAAAACCAGAAATGCCTCCTTTGTGGACATTGGGTTTCCAGCAATGTAAATGGAGTTATTACCCAGAATCTACCGTTAAACAGATTGCCGCTAAATTTAGGGAGTTACAAATTCCTTGTGATGGTATTTATCTGGATATAGATTATATGGAAGGTTTTAGATGCTTCACTTGGAACAAAGAATACTTTCCAGACCCAAAACGGATGGTTACAGAACTTGCTGATGATGGCTTCAAGACTATTGTAATCATTGATCCGGGTATTAAAATAGATTCAGATTACTGGGTTTATAATGAAGCTCTTGAGAAGGATTATTTCTGTAAAAGAGCAGATGGACCTCCTATGATAGGAAAAGTTTGGCCGGGGGAATGCGCTTTTCCAGATTATACAAATCCTGAAGTTCGCGAATGGTGGGCAGGGCTTTTTAAAGAGTTAATAAGTGATATTGGGGTTAAAGGGGTGTGGAATGATATGAATGAACCTGCCGTAATGGAAGTTCCTGGCAAAACCTTTCCCAATGATGTGAGACACGATTATGATGGACATCCCTGTAGTCACAGAAAAGCTCATAACATTTATGGGACTCAAATGGCGCGGGCAACTTATGAAGGTGTTAAAAAATATGTCTATCCTAAAAGACCTTTTGTTATTACAAGATCGGCCTATAGTGGTGCTCAACGCTACACTTCCTCGTGGACAGGAGATAATGTTGCGAGCTGGGAACACCTTTGGGTAGCAAATATACAGGTACAGCGCATGTGTCTATCAGGAATGTCTTTTACAGGGACAGATATAGGAGGATTTGCAGAGCAG
>CAXBEL010000292.1:0-4347 GCA_963974735.1 uncultured Flavobacteriaceae bacterium
GTGTGGTTAATGAAGACTTGGATCAGTTACCGGTTTCTCGAGTAGATGATGCCTTGGTAGGACAGATAGCGGGTGTCAACGTTCAGGCTACTCAAGGAGAAGCTGGTTCAGCACCCACTATTAGAATACGAGGTACAGGTTCGCTTACTGGTAGCTCTGATCCGTTAATTGTGGTGGATGGTTTAGTCGTTGATAATGACTTTCTGGGAAGTCTCGATATGAGTGAAGTAGAATCTTTTGATGTTTTAAAAGATGCAGCCTCCGCAGCAATTTATGGATCTCGAGGAGGAAATGGTGTCATTCTCATAACAACCAAACAAGGTAAGGAAGGTAAAACAGTTTTTAGTTATCAGGGGTATAATGGATTTAAAGAAGCAAGGGAAAGTGATGCCTATTACTTTTCTGTAGCAAAAACGGCAGCAGCAGAACTCGCTGCAACAGGAACATTATCAAACAGAACCCAATATATTCAACAAATAGGGATAGATAAAGATTGGCAGGATATAATCTTTGAGGGAGGTATGATAGAAAACCATTCCTTGAGTGCTCGTGGAGGTAATGAGAATACAAAATTTAGTGTTTCCTTAGGATATTTACATGATGAGGGTGTTTTACTTACAGATGATTATAAGCGTTATAATTTACGATTGAAACTTGATTCTAAGGTTAATGATAAATTTAGAATAGGAGGTAATCTTGCACCTTCTTATACTAATACACGCAGATTTGATGGTTCTACTCACGATATTTTACGACAGCCGCCTTGGTTACCAGTTTATCACGACGCGAATACGATTCAATATGTTGATCGCAATGTTTATCCTGATGTACAGATAGGAGATTATGCAGAACAAAGACAATTTGACAATTATGATTTGTTTGGGGATGGAACCTTAGTAGATATTAGTGATACTTCTAATACCAATCCCGCTGCAAAAGTAATAGAGCGCGATCGAAACGATTATAAATTTAAATTAAATGGCAACTTTTATGGGGAATATGAATTCTTTAAGGGTTTTAAACTAAGAAGTACTCTATCAGGGGATTACCAAAGCACAAAGCGTGATAGATGGCAGGGTGTTTTGTCCAGTAGAAATGGTGCTGCCGATGCCAGTTATGAAGTTTCTAATGAAACTCAAATTCATATAGCTTCAGAAAGTTATTTGACTTACAATAAAAGTATAGGGGAGCATGAGTTTGACGCCTTAGCTGGTATTTCTTTTGAGAAATGGGATTACTCGGGAGAGAGTTCTTTAGGTACGGGATATACTTCAGATCTTATACGAACGCTAACTGCAGCAACGGTTTTGACGAATATTGATTCCTACAAATTTACTGAGCGTTTTCAATCTTATTTTGCACGTGTGAATTATGCATACGCAAATAAGTATTTAGCTTCTGCTAGTTTTCGTAGAGATGGTAGTTCTGTATTTGGAGCGGATAATAAATACGGTAATTTTCCAGCGGTTTCTGTTGGTTGGGATATTGCCCAGGAGGATTTTTTAAAGGAGAGTAATGCTTTAAGTACTTTAAAATTTAGGTTTAGTTATGGATTCACCGGTAACAAGGATCTGGATACAGGCAGCGATATAATCGATTTGTATCCCTCTCTTCCCTTACTTGGGCCGTCCTCTGCAACAATAGGAGGAAGTTTACAATCTGCATATATTGCTCTTAATATTGCAAATCCTGACTTGCAATGGGAGCGTTCAAGAGAATATAATCCTGGAGTTGACTTTGGGTTTTTTAGTAATCGCATTACCGGTTCAGTGGATTATTATAATCGTACCAGCGACCAGTTATTACTTTTTAACCCGGTATCTTCAACTACTGGTTTTAGAAATGCATTGGTAAATATAGGTGAAGTAGTAAATAGTGGAATTGAGATTGAATTGCGCACTCGCAATATATCAACTCCAAAATTTCGCTGGAGTACTACAATTTTAGCCTCTATGAACGACAATGAATTGACCAATTTTGCAGATTCTAACGGTCAAATTCAAATTACTGATGATAAGCGTGCTTCCGAATGGATCAACTTAGAAGGTCAACCCATATCATCTTTTTACGGATGGGTAGTAGATGAACAAATTGCTTTAGAGAACTTACAGCAGCCTTATTTCCCCATAGGTGGTCAGGCCCAAGACGTTTACGTAAAAGATTTAAATGGGGATGGTCTTATTGATGAAGATGATAAAACAATCTTAGGAAGCCCATATCCTGATCTGGTATGGAGTATTTCAAATGATTTTAGAATAGGAGATTTAGATGTTAGTTTCTTATTTCAAGGAAGCCATGGTGCTGAGGTGCGAAATATGGGTGATCAGTATATATTCAACCATTTTAATAGCGGGCAGGATTTTAATCCTCAAACAACGCCAAACCAAGGATTCATAAAAGAGAAAATATTTACAAATTCTATTGTTCAGGATGCCTCGTATGTTGCTTTGAGAAATGTGAATATTGGCTATAATTTCCCTAGAGACCTTTCATCTAAATTAGGTTTAACAAGTTTAAGAATATATGCGGCCGGGCAAAATCTAATGTATTTAACGGCAGATGATTATACAGGTTTTAATCCTGAATCTATTGACGACACTTCTCCTACAACATATGGTTATCAGCGGGGGGGATCACCTATTTTTAGAACTATATCTTTTGGTATCAATGCTGATTTTTAAGAATATGAAAAGCAAAAAGAACATTATTATGAAACAATATCTTTTTATTATTATACTCACAACAGGCCTTCTGGTTTCTTGTGGAGACGATTTTCTGGAACCAATTCCTGAATCAGCAGTTTCTTCTGAAAATTATTTTACCAATGACGAAGAGATAGAAACTGGTGTTATAGGAATGTATGATGCCATTCAAGGGATTAACTCAAATAATCTTGATGATAACTTTAGTGTTCAAAGAGAATATTATTTAACAGAAATGCGCAGTGATAACACCCGGACCAAATCCAGTGAAGGGGAAGCTGCCCAGTTTGAAAGTTATACGGTAACGGCAAGCAATGGTATCGTAAGCAACTACTATATCAGTTTTTATGAGATTATATACAGGGCAAATCTAGTTCTGTCAAGCTTGGATGCTGCATCAGCAGATAAAGCTGATTCCTTTGAAGGAGAAGCGAAATTTGTAAGGGCATATGCATATTTTAATTTAGTTCGTCTATATGGAGATATTCCGCTTATTGACCGGTTGACTGGTCCTTTAGAAAAAGACGTGGCTTATACTCGTGTTGCAAGTAGTACTATATATGATTTGATCATCAGCGATTTGCAAACCGCTGTGACCAATCTTGATAATTCCTATAAAAATCGAGCTTCTAAGGCAGGAGCTCAGACTTTGCTTGCAAAGGTTTATTTGACCCTAGGTATAAACTACTCAGAAGCTCAAACCTTACTCGAGAGCGTTATGTCAAGTGGTTTTTCTTTAGAGCCAAATTTTAAGGACGTTTTTTATACAGAAAATAATGACGAAGTTATTTTTGCGGTAGGTTATACATCAGACTTAACCTCAGATAGTCAAAATATCTCCGCAGAATGGTTAAACTCTGTAGGCCGTACCAGTGGGGTTAACTATGTTACCGCAGATGCTCGAGCAGCTTTAGATAATTTTGGTGGAAATAGAACCCTTTATTCTTATAGACAAGATGCTGCACAACCTACACAATATCAAGTTGCTAAATATATCCCTAATGGAGATACAGACCTGGGGATTGAGCCTACTGCCAGTAATCCAGAACTTGCGGGTAATGACTGGATAGTTTTAAGATATGCAGATGTTTTACTTATGCATGTTGAAGCTATTCTTGCCGGTGGACAAGAAACTACTGCAACTGCAGCCCTAAATTCATTTCAGCAGGTAAGAAATCGGGCAGGTCTCACTACTCCTGTGACCTCTGTTACCAAGCAAGAATTGTTAGATGAGAGAAGAGTAGAATTGGCTTTTGAAAATCACCGGTTTTTTGATCTTGTAAGATTCGGGGTAGCTCAGGAAGTATTGTCTTCATATTCAGATGCAAATGGATATAGCTTTAATGCTACTGATTTACTATTGCCTATACCACAACGGGAAATCAATTTGAGTAATGGTATGATGTCTCAAAATCCGATATTAATTATTAAGAATTTAAAAAATAATTAAGATGAATACAATAATAAAACAAACGGCTACACAGTCTTTCACCTACCTTCTGGCAATCTGCATTTTAGGAAGTTTATATGCCTGCGATTTTGAGGATGATTTACCGGAAGAGGGCTCTCTGGAAGATTTAACACCGCCTGAAGCCAATTTTACGGCCTCCCAAAGCGATACTGATTTTCTAACTTATAATTTCGC
>CAXBEL010000293.1:0-4341 GCA_963974735.1 uncultured Flavobacteriaceae bacterium
GATCGGGATGGTGGAGAATTACTTTTTGGCAGCAATACGGCTCATGCTATCCGTATCGCCAAATGCCCCATATTAACTGTCCCTACTTCCATAAAATATAGCCCTATAGAACAAATTCTCTTTCCTTCAGATTTTAAACTTACCCTTTGCGAGCTTCAGCTATCTTTTCTTAAGGAAACTGCCGAGAACAATAAATCAAAAATAAATATACTTCATGAGTGTTTTGGTCAAGAAATCACTGAAAATCAAGAGAATGTTAAGAATGCTATTGACGATTATTTTGCTAAAATCCCACACTCTTTTCAGGAGTCATCAGTAGATAGTGTGATGGATTCAATATATCAATTTAAAGAGAAGTACCCGGTCCAATTATTAGCAATGGTTAAAAACAAACACTCCTTTATTGAGAAAATCCTTTTTAGATCAACCGTTAAGGAGGTGGCCTTCTACATAAAGTTACCTTTCCTTATCCTCCCTTCTGAGCATTACGAAGTATAATCTTGTTTTGCTTTTCTTACTATTGTTTTTTGTTGAAAAAAAGAGGATAAGTCACTCGATGCTAAACCGATTAAACTTCAACATTTTTATACATTTGAAAAGTTGTAAAAAGATCTTTTTGCCAGGATCCTACTTCAATTAAAAGCACAAAAATCCAATTCTATGTCTGCAAAATCCAAAAAGGTAACTCCCTTAATGAAGCAGTACAATACCATCAAGGCTAAGTATCCTGATGCGTTATTATTGTTTCGGGTAGGTGACTTTTATGAAACATTTGGAGAAGACGCAGTGCGAGCCGCCCGTATTTTAGGCATCGTTCTTACAAACAGAAACAACGGTGGTGAGCGCACCGAGTTGGCAGGATTCCCGCACCATTCTTTAAACACATACCTACCCAAACTTGTTAAAGCTGGATGCCGCGTAGCGATATGCGACCAATTGGAAGATCCTAAAATGACAAAAACCATCGTCAAACGTGGTGTTACAGAACTTGTCACTCCTGGGGTAGCCTTAAACGATGAAGTTTTACAATCTAAAAGCAATAACTTTTTAGGCGCTTTGCATTATGGGAAGAAGCATCTGGGAATTTCCTTTTTAGATGTATCTACAGGAGAATTTTTAACCGCGCAAGGCGACGTGGCCTATATTGATAAATTGCTCCAAAACTTTAACCCCAGTGAATTACTGGTAAGTAAAACATGTAAAAAAGATTTTGCGCAGGATTTTGGTGGCGATTATCATACGTTTTATCAAGAAAATTGGATTTTTCAAACAGATTATGCTTATGAGTCCCTTTATAAACATTTTAATGTCAAATCGCTCAAGGGATTTGGCGTAGAACATCTGGAAGAAGGTGTCATCGCAGCCGGTGCAGCACTTCATTATTTAAGCGAAACCCAGCATAATAAACTTCAACACATTTCGCGTATAAGCAGAATAGCAGAAGAAGAATATGTCTGGATGGATCGCTTTACCATTCGCAATCTGGAGTTATATCAAGGCACAACACCTAAAGCAATTACGCTTCTGGATGTTATAGATAAGACAACCTCGCCTATGGGCGGACGTTTATTAAAACGGTGGCTGGCACTTCCGCTAAAAAACATAGACACTATTAAGCAGCGCCATGAAGTAGTGGAATTCCTGCTTAAAAATTCACAGATATACGAGAAACTTACACAGCATATAAAGCAAATAGGTGACGTTGAACGCCTAATTTCAAAAATAGCGACGGGAAAAGTAAGTCCGCGGGAAGTAATTCAACTTAAAAATTCATTAGAGGCGATGGTGCCCATTAAGGCCCTTGCACAAAACACCGAAAATGAAGCTTTACAAATTCTTGGGGAGCAGCTTAACGATCTGGAACATTTAAGATCAAAAATTAAACAGACCCTTTCTGAGGAAGCTCCAGTAAATATTTTAAAAGGGAATACCATTGCCCAAGGGTTTCACGAGGAATTGGATAATCTAAGGGATATTGCCTTCTCTGGTAAAGATTATCTGGATAAAATGCTTGAGCGTGAGACAGAACGTACAGGTATTACTTCGCTTAAGATCGCTTCAAACAATGTTTTTGGTTACTATATTGAGGTGCGCAATACACATAAGGATAAAGTACCAGAAGAATGGATACGCAAGCAGACCCTTGTAAATGCAGAACGTTATATTACAGAAGAGTTGAAGGAATACGAGTCCAAAATTCTAGGGGCCGAAGAACGTATTCTTGCAGTAGAGCAACAATTATTTGCCCAACTTATTAGCTGGATGACTCAATTTATTGAGCCCGTTCAAGCAAATGCAAACAGTATCGCCCAGTTGGATTGCCTATGCTCCTACGCTTGTCTCGCGAAAGAAAACAAATATGTACGCCCAGAAATTGAGGAATCTTATGAGCTACAGATTACTGAAGGTCGACATCCCGTTATTGAAAAACAATTACCCCTTGGTGAACCCTACATAGCCAATGACCTGTTTCTTGATCGCGAAGCCCAACAAATGATTATGATTACCGGTCCTAACATGTCTGGTAAATCGGCTATTTTAAGGCAAACAGCATTGATTGTCTTATTAGGTCAAATGGGATGTTTTGTTCCAGCAAAAGAAGCCCGCATTGGTATAGTAGATAAGATATTTACCCGTGTAGGGGCAAGCGATAACATATCTATGGGTGAATCTACTTTTATGGTAGAAATGAATGAGACGGCCAGTATTCTTAATAATATATCAGATAGAAGTCTGGTGCTTCTGGATGAGATAGGCCGCGGTACAAGCACTTATGATGGGATATCTATTGCCTGGGCAATTAGTGAATACTTACACGAGCATCCAGCAAGGCCAAAAACATTATTCGCAACTCATTATCATGAGCTCAATGATATGAGTGAAACTTTTGATCGCATAAAGAATTATAATGTTTCGGTTAAGGAACTAAAGGATACTGTTTTATTTCTACGAAAATTAATTCCTGGAGGAAGTGCTCACAGTTTTGGAATTCACGTGGCTAAAATGGCGGGAATGCCTCAACAAGTTTTGCACAGAGCGAACAAAATGCTCGAAAAACTGGAAAAATCTCACGGAAAACAAGAAACTACAGAAACTTTAAAGCAGGCTGCCGATGAAGAAATGCAACTAAGTTTCTTTAATCTTGATGACCCTTTATTGGAAGAAATAAAAGAGGAAATACTTCATATTGATATAGATACGCTCACTCCAGTAGAAGCTTTGATGAAATTAAATGAGATCAAAAGAATGCTCATTAGAAACAAAAAAAGTCAGGTTTCTTAGGATGGTGAATTTTAAATGAAAAAATACTTTGCAAATTGCATAATTCTTGTAAATTTGCATCCGCATTAATCAATAGTGATTGTGTAATGCGATCCAATGAACATTAGTTCGTACGGGTTCAAGTCCCGTCCCGAGTACTTAAGGCCCTCTCAATCTTCTGATTTTGAGGGTTTTTTGATTTATAATTGATTTCTCGTCAAACATTTGTCAAACCAAAGTTGATATTTAAAAAATTCTAATTATTTTTTTCTTTAGCAACGTTTTCAATTCGGAAATTTTATTACTGAAATACTTATCTGTACGAGCAATAAAGAATATTCCTGATAGGGTACTCAATATTAAATTTAAAAAGAATTAATTACAAGAATTTATATATTTGGATTAGTGCTTTTTAGCCAATAGTCCTCCCCTTTCTATTTATAAACAACAAATAAAAAGTACATTAAAAACTATATATGACTACAGCTCAAAAGCAATTATATTCTGAAATACTCGATTCACAAGTTTTATCAGATGATATCCACGGCTTGCTAAAAAAAATATAAAGACGACAATCGAGGGATTATTAGGCTTAGTAGAACAAAAAATGATCTTATTAACAATCTTTTTAAAGACTATCCTGAATATTCTGAAATATTCAAGGCTGTTTTTGATTGGTTTGAGAGACATCCAAATCAAAGGGCAATTTCTATGGATCATTTTTACTCTGATAGATATGCCTTTTCAATACCAGACATAAATATATCTTTAATAATATTGAAGAATAAATCTATTCTTAAAACAATTTATAGATTATTAGATGATGGAAATAAAATTGACAGAGATTTCTTCAACCTGAACGACATTCCTGAAGAAGTTTCAACAACATGGGGTGACAAAATATCCATTGAAGATGTTGTTATCGTCCCATTCTACGCATTGGATCAGAAATCAAATTTTTGATAAGCGAAACCCCTTAAATATCTATAAAGAGATTGTAGACGACTTCTTTGGTGAGGTTGGTACAAAGTGGGAAGCGGGTGGTGATATTAAAATTATTGGTGATGAATGGATAAATGA
>CAXBEL010000294.1:0-4324 GCA_963974735.1 uncultured Flavobacteriaceae bacterium
TCTCAAAGAGTTTAAGGTATTTCCCATAGAGCAGATTGAAGGAATAGACTGGGAGCTACCAGTGAAGCTTACCGAAGAACAGCTTCCAATAAATGAACAATGCGAGAAGATTTATGGGGAAATGTTTCAGGCTCCTAAGTTGATCTACAAAGGATCTTCGGCATACTACAGAACCGATCTTGATCAGGTTACCATGCCAGAGAGGAACTTGTTTCCAAGCAGCGAAGCATATTATGGGGTACTCTACCATGAGCTCATCCATAGTACAGGGCATTCTTCCCGATTGGATAGGATAGGTGTTTCAAACCCCCAACGGTTTGCATCCGAAGCCTACAGCAAGGAGGAACTGATCGCTGAAATGGGAGCAGGGTATTTGAATAACTATACAGGGATACTGGATCAAAACCTGCTGGAAAACTCTGCTGCCTACATCCAAAACTGGTTAAACGAGCTTCGAAATGACAAGCATCTCCTGATTGAAGCTGCCAGTAAGGCGCAGAAAGCGGTGGATTACATGCTAAATGAAAGTCCGTTTTAGGAGAAAGGGGAGAGATCCCCTTTTTTTGTTCATTTATTAAAGTTATTTTCGATAATTATGGTTACCTAAATATGTTACCATACCCTTTAAATTGATTCAATCCTACCCACCAAAGAGTGTTTGAATTAGCAGTGAATAAAAAAATTATTTTAAAAATTTGACGCAAGTAAAGAACGATTCTTTCTTGTAACATTGATCGACCAATAACATTCAGCTGGAATAAGGAAGTTTAAAATAGAAAAATGAAAATGGTTGAATATTATAATATGAGAGAACTCCGAGTTAACGAAGCATTGCCTTTATATACATTATCCAGGCAACTCTTATTTAAATCCTTTTAATTTGCCTGCTCAGGGGAAAATTTTAATAGCCTATTTATAATATTTTGAAATTCCTTGTGGTGTTTTAGCTCACCTGTAATTAAGGCTTCCTCATGTTTTTCTAGCAGAGATTGAGCCTCCCACATTTCAAAGAGGACAATTTTATGGTTGATTTTGCGCACAATTTCAAATGCCCAATAGAAATTTTTGGTTATGATTGCTTTTTGGTAGGAGTTATATTCCTTCGGAAGCTCGTTAAGTAGGAGGTTGAAAATTTTAATTTCGAAATTCCTGTTTCCCTTTGCCATTTCCTTTAGATACCTCGATGAGGGAGTTTCCATGATAATTTGTTTAAATTATATTTGCGCCATTTCTTAAGTAGCCAATATATGTCGATAATCCTATCTAGTAATTTGTGATAGGTTTGCATAAACTTGTCTTTTTTAATAGTTACTGTTAACCGACTCTTATAAAATATAAAAAAAACTCCAGAAGTAAAAAAAATTATGAGGTTATTATTTAATTTCATACCACTCAGTTTACCAAGAACCACGCATTTTGTTAAATAGTTAATAAGATGCTGAAACGCATTGCATGTATTTCTATGGTTGCGATATAGTACAAAGAGAGCAGAAGAATCATTAGCGGTTGGTTCCTCCTCTGAGTTTATAAATGATTCTAGATTTATACTGCCATTTGGATTAATTGCCTGGCTTTATTGGATGGTTACAAGGTGCTGCTAACCTGCAGGATTGGTCCGATCTGATACATCCATCACTCATTCTCTTTTGAGTAACCTTCGAATAGATAGGTGAAATAGTTAATTCACGTTTGCCCGCCTTCAATTAACGATGAATTCTTGGGCTCATTGGGTAGTTTATCATTTTCGAGATCCCATGGGGCAAATCTTCCCTCTCAGTTCGAAGATTGGATTGTTTTCATAGATGTCTTTTAACACACCTAAATATTGTAAAATGACAGCCAGGATTAATTCGAATGTAGATACATGACTCAATAAGGACTTTTTAGCCTCCTATCCAGTGTGATATATAATGTTCTACCCAGTCAAATTTGATATTTTATAATCCAGAAAGATCAAATAATTCAAAGGATGATTTTTTAAATGGACTAATGCTATCAACCCATTTTCAATAATCAGAAGAGATTCCTCAGGAAATCCTTCCAGAATACTTTTCAAATGGTTAAAGTTTTTTATTAAGTCTTATCAAAGAGTAATATTTTATTGTGTCTTATGTTTTTAAGAAATCCTTTCTACTAATAATTTTATGAATTACATCATCCTATTAAACCTTGCATATGTGAATGATATCTAAAATTTCTTCAATCGATTTTTAACCATCCTTAAGTAGCTTATCAAGATACATTAAACTCATAACCCTAAAAATTTAGACCAGGAAGGCAGGAGGTTGAAAGGGGCAATTCTGGGTTAGGGAATCTGCCTGGCGATTTGAAAAAAAAATTAATGAAGATCATAGGGGGCCTCGACAGGAGCTAATAACTATTATTATTCCTGTTCTGGTGGAAAATGTCTGTCCATAAAATTTTCTATTGCAATTTTTTTGTTAATGATTTAAATTTTGAAAGGAAAGAGGAAACGATTTGATTTATATGGAAAACAGTAAAGACTCCATTGGCCAAAAAAAAGTCTTATAGCCTAATAAGAGTTTTTCCAACTGAGCCTTTAAGACCGTACTTCAATTGAGAGCAAATGCTAGAGGAAATATGAAATAAAATAATTTTTAATTATGGAAATTTTTAAGGATGAACCTACCAAAAATTCTTTGGGGAAATTGTGCGACTACTTCTTGGAGCATCATCATAAAATTGCTGTTGCAGAAAGTGTAACATCTGGTCTAGTCCAGCTGATGCTTAGCACGTGTCCTAACGCTGGACTTTTCTTTTCGGGGGGTATTACGGCCTATTCTTGTATGCAAAAACTGAAACAATTTGGAATTTCTTACGAAAAGTGCACTGCCTCCTGCGGTGTATCTCAAAAAATTTCCGAAAATATGGCTATTCAAATCTGTAACAAATTTAGTTGTGATGCCGGACTTAGTATAACAGGCTTTGCCTCGCCAATACCGGAGAAAGGTATTAAAGAGCTTTACGCTTTTGCATCTTTTTGTTTTAATGGTAAAATAATATTTACTGAACGTCTGATCCCGAAAGGCGAAAATCAGTTGGATATCCAACTGGATTATGCCTCAAGTGTAATTTGCCTTTCTGCTAATGCGATACTTCAGTTATAATTCTTAATGCGGCTACCCACGGGCTAATAATGCAAAATCCCAAAGTAACGTCTACTAAAACACATAAGAAATTAGTTTCAGTTTATTAAATTTGGATTAATAGGGTTGCTAGCTTATCCATTGCTTAGAGGTTATTGTACCAAATGATCTAATCCGTCTTAACTGATTGGAGAATCATCCAAAATCACATATTTTCCAAGAAAGGCTTTTGTGAATGGTTCACCCAGAATGTCTGCTAGCTCGAGCACTTCTTCTCTTGAACACAATACGCCCATGGCTTTCAAAAATCCCTATTTACTCAAGGCTATAGATTAGCCGGGCAACTTCTTTTAGCTAATTATCTGCAGGAACTTACATTCTAGCGTTTATCCTCCTGTTCTGGCAAGTTTTTATTTGCCATTTTTGAGGTTTAATCTTTCCAAATTACCTTACCCTTTTCTCTCTTGCATAATTTAGGTAAACTAATCCGGATGAATTCGATGTTGAACTTTTGGGAAGATAAAATAAAGCTTCTGCTTTCTTGGAACCTGTTATTTCCTGACTATAAACTGCCACTTCATGGCTATGGGAATCGATATTGATTTCCTGTAAAGGATCTGTCCCGGGTCAGCCCAATAGTGGAATCCTTGAGAGAACACCAAGATCCATTACGCTTCATTGCCAATCATGAAGGGTTGCTGAGTGAAAACCAAAAAAGTCATATAATCACTGTGTATCGACATTTAAGATGCATCCTGATTAAATTATCCAGAAAACTGTGCTGTATTTCATTTAGTGAATGTGTAATAAATGCAACACATTATAAAGAAATGACTACATTCAGTTCGACGAAGAGTAAAAGTTGTTTTTTGATGGTTTATTCGTGTATATTGATTCCCCATTTACAATATTTTAGGTTTCTTGTCACTAAATAAAGCAATTAGAAAATAATACTAATCAATAGAAACCTAGGCTTAATTTTGATTTTTAAAAATATTGAAAGGTCAATTTCATAAACTTAAAGAGCACTTTATTCTCTTTATAGCAAGGAATTGCATAATGAGATTAGTGTTTGGATGATTTCAATTTTTAATTTCAAATTGTTCATAGGATTTTATTACTGGAAATATATTTAATTCTTGATTGCTGGACATGTATATTGAAGCGGAAGCGCATAAGCTAACTAATATAAAATTTGATAAAAGAATTGGAGGAAC
>CAXBEL010000295.1:0-4314 GCA_963974735.1 uncultured Flavobacteriaceae bacterium
TACTTAAAAGGTTTGGATGCTAAAGCAGACTTATACATTACAAAACCCTTTAGCTACGATGTTTTAATGCAGTCTATAAAGTCAATGCTCTATAACCGTGAGAAATTGCGATATTATTTTACAAATAATCTTTTTAGAGAAAATCCAACACTACAGATAAAAAGTCCGGAGCAAAAATTCTTAATTGATATAAACGATATTGTAAAAAATTCTTTTGAAAACGCAGACTTCTCAGTAGAAAATCTAGCAGAGTCTATGGGTATTTCTCGAGTACAACTATACCGTAAGACTAAAGCAATATTGGGATATGGAGTAAATGATTTTATCAATAATTTTAGATTGGCAAAAGCTCAAGAATTATTAGAAAAATCAAATAATAATATCTCTGAAATTGCTTATCAAAGCGGATTTTCTACACCAAGCTACTTTTCAACAGCCTTTAAAGCAAAATATGGAGAAAGTCCAGCTGCATATCGCAAAAACTTCAAAAATCAATAAACTACATTTTTGGGTTAAGTTTAAACCAACTTCATTTTTTTAAGAAAACGATATATTAAAAGAAGTTAACTTCTAAATATCTGATCTCAAAAATCAGTTCCAACACTCATCAATCGTAACAAATTTTAAAATAAGCGTATCATAATTAAATAAATATCACGTTAGTTAAACGATTAAATAATTTTAAATTACTGTCTTACTGATAGTTAGTATATTTTGTTAATTATTTTACAAAATCAAACACAATTGAAACTATAACGTAATAGTTGATTCGGCCTTCCTGCTAGTTTTATACCAAACGAAATTATTCAAAATGAACAAAATTTGGATTTGGTCTATTACCGCAGCGCTAGCAGGTTTTTTATTTGGCTTTGATACAGTAGTTATTTCTGGAGCAGACAAGAAGCTTCAATTACTTTGGGAAACAACAGATGTATTTCATGGCACTGTAGTTATGGGAATGGCCCTTTGGGGTACAGTAATAGGAGCTCTTTTTGGGAGCATACCCACAAATATATTAGGTCGTAAAAAAACCTTAGTATGGATAGGTATACTTTATACTTTATCTGCACTGGGTTCAGCTCTTGCTACAGATCCTATAACGTTTGCAATTTTTAGATTTGTGGGCGGTCTAGGAGTAGGTGCTTCTACAATAGCTGCACCTGCTTACATATCAGAAATTGCTCCACCTAAAGACCGTGGTAAACTTGTAGGTTTATACCAATTTAATATAGTTCTTGGAATTTTAATAGCCTTTCTCTCTAACTACCTGTTGAGCAATACTGGAGAAAATGACTGGCGTTATATGATGGGCGTAGAGGCTATACCCGCAATTATATATACTTTGTTTACCCTTACCGTACCTAAAAGTCCGCGTTGGTTAATTACCAAATTTAGAGGAGAAGAAGCTAAAAAAGTTTTAAAAATCATTAATCCAGAAAGGGATATAGAATCTCTAATGACCGAACTAAAAACGGCTAATGGTAATGAGGAAATTGGTGAAAATATATTTCTTAAAAAATATCGTTTTCCGTTAATATTGGCCTTTTTAATTTTTTTTTTTAACCAGGCTTCAGGCATAAATGCCTTTTTATATTACGCCCCACGTATTTTTGAAGAAGCAGGATTAGGTGAAAGCACTGCTCTACTAAGCAGTATAGGAATTGGTATAATCAACTTACTTTTTACTCTATTAGGTATTTTTCTGGTAGATCGTCTAGGCAGAAAACAGCTCATGTATATAGGCTCAATAGGGTATATTGTGTCATTAACTCTGGTGTCTTGTGCATTCTTTCTAAACTGGGGAGGTTTATATGTGCCTATTTTCTTATTCATATTTATCGCAGCACACGCAATAGGTCAGGGCACCGTTATTTGGGTTTTTATTACAGAACTTTTTCCCAATCATCTGCGTGGCTCAGGACAATCATTTGCTAGTTCTGTACATTGGATTTTGGCTGCAATTATTCCTTCTCTTATTCCTTTCTTATTTGCATCAATAGGTGCAGGTACTGTATTTGCAATTTTTGCGGGTATGATGGTGCTTCAGCTAGTATTTGTTGCATTCTTAATGCCCGAAACCAAAGGGAAATCGTTAGAAGATCTTAGCAAAGAATTTTCCTCCTCTAAACTTTTTAAAAAAACAGCTTAATCATAACAAATATGAACTATTCTACTACTCTAAAAATTCTTCCTGTATTGGGTTTATTGCTTTTTTCTTGCCAGAATAAAGTGAAAAAAGATGATAATCAAGATGCTGTCAAAACTGTTCTAAATGAAGAAGAACTTTACAGACCTAACTATCATTTTACGGCTATTACCACCTATATTTTCAGCATTATCCAGATGGCAATACCTGGGGTCCTATGCATTGGGGTCACGCCACCAGTTTAGATCTAGTAAATTGGAAAGAACAGCCTATTGCACTATATCCAGATTCATTAGGTTATATATTTTCTGGAAGTGCTGTTGTTGATTACAATAACGACTCTGGTTTTGCCAAAGAGGGTAAACCTGTAATAGTTGCTATGTATACCTATCACGACCCTGTAGGTGAAAAAGAAAATACGAATACATACCAGACTCAAGGTATTGCTTATTCTCAAGATGAAGGGCTTACGTGGACCAAGTATGAAGGTAATCCTGTTATAAAAAATACCGGAATTAAAGACTTCAGAGATCCTAAAATAACTTGGGATTCATTTCGTGAAAAATGGGTGATGGTTTTGGCTGCTGGCCAGGAAACCCAATTTTTTGAATCTTCTGATTTAAAAGAATGGATCTTTTTAAGCTCTTTTGGGGAAGGCTTAGGTAATCATAACGGAGTATGGGAATGTCCAGAACTTATACCATTTCAAGTTGAAGATAGTGAGGAAGTTAAGTGGGTCTTACTTGTAAGTATAAACCCCGGAGGTCCTAATGGTGGTAGTGCAACACAATATTTTGTAGGTGATTTTGATGGTAAAAAATTTAGTGTTGACCCTGCTTTTAAACTTGCAATGCAAGAAGATCACAACTTCTGGGTAGATCTGGGCAAAGATAATTATGCAGGTGTGACATTTTCAAATACTCCAGCCTCAGACGGTAGAAAGATTTTTATGGGATGGATGTCTAACTGGCAATATGCAAATAAAGTCCCTACCGAAAAATGGCGCAGTACTATGACAATTCCCAGAGAATTAACCTTAGAAAAGGTAGCTAATACATATCGTTTGTATTCAAATCCTATAAAGGAATTAGAAGCGCATTATGGTGAGACAGATTTATCCTGGGAAAAAAGAAAGTTCAAAAATGGCGAATCTCTTTTAGATGAAAATAAGATTGATTTATCAAGAGCACGCATAAGTTTTAACCTTCCTGATGCAAATAAGAATTTCACATTTGTATTAAAAAATAAGGTCGGGGATTCTCTGAAATTTGGATATGAAGCCGCTAAAAAATCTTTTTTTATAGATCGAAAAAAATCGGGGATTGTTGACTTTAATAAAAGTTTTGCCGATGTAAAAAGTGTAGCTCCAAGAATATCAACTTCTGGAGAAATCCAAGTGGAACTATTGCTAGATAAAACATCCATTGAACTATTTTATGACAAAGGTGAGACGGTAATGACAGAGATATTTTTTCCAAAGGAACCTTATAAAGACTTGATTATTACAGGTCTGGATGAAGGGCTTTTGATTGAAAATTTGACTATAGACCAACTAGAATTTAAACAGTAATCAAGATGAGATTTAGACTTTTACTTTTATTATTTTTTCCCGTTACATTATTTGCGCAGCAGACAATTACGGGAACAATTACAGATGCAGAAACTAACACTCCGATACCAGGTGTAAATGTGCTAGTGAAAAACACCAACAGAGGCGCTGTTAGTGATTTTGACGGAATCTTCACTATAACTGCTACTTCTACTGATACCCTCGTATTCTCTTTCTTAGGATACAAAACAGTTAGTGAAGTTGTAGGTACAAGAAGTTCAATTAATATCTCTCTAGCTAATGATGCACAAGCATTAGAGAGTGTTATTGTTACGGGCTATCAAACACAACGCAAACGTGATATTACCGGAGCAGTTTCAGTTGCTGATGTCGAAGAAATGAATAAGCAATCTGCAGCAAGCCCTATTGCCGGTCTTAAAGGGCGTATTGCAGGGATGGATATAGCCAGTAATGGATCTCCCAGTTCGCCTACTACGATTAGAATTAGAGGAGTGGGAACACTTAATAATAATGATCCCCTATACATAATAGATGGTGTGCCCACAAAAGCTGGTCTACACGAGCTTAACCCTAATGATATAGAATCTTTACAGGTTTT
>CAXBEL010000296.1:0-4313 GCA_963974735.1 uncultured Flavobacteriaceae bacterium
CATTTTCCCAACCATTTCACGCTTAAAACCGGCTTCCCAAACCAACCAATTTCGACCTCCAAAATCAATGGCCACTTGAGCGAGACAATTATCCATAGGTAGGCAAAACCCATAGCGCTCTATGCCCATTTTATCACCTAACGCCTTACCAAAGACTTCGCCTAATGCAATAGCCGTATCTTCTATAGTATGATGTTCATCAACTTCCAGATCTCCATCTACGTGTATTTTTAAGTCCATTGCCCCGTGACGTGCCAGTTGATCGAGCATATGATCAAAAAACGCCAAACCGGTATTCATATCACTTTTGCCTGTTCCATCCAGGTTAAGCTCTATTTCTATATCGGTTTCATTAGTTTTACGAGAGATAGATGCGGTTCTGCTTTTAAGCTTTAGAAACTCATAAATCTTCTGCCAGTCGTTATTTTCTAAAGCAATATAGTTGTCGAGTTCGCCCCGTTTTACAGTAATCTCATCATCGCCCAAATGCGTCTCGTCATTTATAAAAATACCCTTTGCACCTAAGTTTTTAGCCAATTCCATATCGGTTAAGCGATCCCCGATTACAAAACTGTTTTCCAAGTCATATTTATCTGAAAAATAAGAAGTAAGCAACCCTGTCCCAGGCTTACGCGTATCTGCATTATCTTTTGGAAACGTTCGATCCAGATATACCGCATTAAATATAACCCCTTCATTTTCAAATGATTTTAAAATAAAATTGTGCACTGGCCAGAATGTATCTTCAGGAAACACATCTGTTCCCAAACCATCTTGATTGGTGATCATAACAAGTTCATAATCCAGTTCCTGAGCGATTTTACCTAAATAAGTAAAGGCTTTGGGATAGAAGATCATCTTCTCAAATGCATCAATCTGCTCATCTGCAGTTTCTTTGATGATTGTGCCATCACGATCTATAAATAAAACTTTCTTTGCCATTATGCAATGCTTTTTAAGGCTATTATTAATCTTTTATTTTCTTCTGCAGTACCTATTGTAAAGCGTAGGGTATTTTCACAAAGTGGTTGTGAGCTGCGATTGCGTACTACGACACCTTCTTTAATTAATTGCTCATATCTTTTATTTGCATCATCTACTTTTGCGAGTAAAAAATTAGCGTCTGACTTATATAATTTCTTTACAAAATCAACTTCAAGTAAAGCTTTAGATAGAAGCTTCTTTTGGTTTAAAATTGAGTTTATTTCGCTTTTTACCGCTGCCTGATCCAAGATTCTTTCTAACGCTTTTTTCTGGGTCAGTTCATTTACATTATACGGCGGCTTTATCTTGTTTAAAACTGCAATGATTTCTACTGAAGCAAATGCAATTCCCAATCTAATTCCCGCCATTCCATAAGCTTTGGACAAGGTTTGCGTTACAATAAGATTAGGATAATTATGCAGTTCTGAAGTCCAACTTTCCCCAGGAGCAAAATCTATGTATGCCTCGTCAATTACAACCAACCCTTGAAAATTTCCCAATAAATATTTGATTTTATCAGCATCAAATGAATTACCAGTTGGGTTATTGGGCGAACAAAGAAAAAGCAATTTAGAGCGTGTATCCATCGCTCTTATAATATTATCCACATCCGGCTGAAAATCAAGATCATCAAGCAATACTTCTCTGTTTTCAATAGCGTTGGTTTCTGCTAGCACTTTATACATCCCATAGGTAGGCGGTAAAGTGATTACATTATCAACTTTAGGCTCACAAAATGCACGGTAAATAAGATCTAAAACTTCATCGCTACCGTTACCAAACAAAATCTGATCTACGGGAACGCGCTTTACAGAAGATAAATGCTGTTTTAGAGTCACATGATGCGGATCTGGGTACCTGTTTACCCCATTGTTAAACGGATTTTCATTAGCATCCAGAAAAACCATTTCTGCTTCAAAATCAGTAAACTCATCACGAGCCGAAGAATACGGCTTCATACGAGCTACGTTCTCACGCACCAAGCTGTTTATAACAAATACCGGATTGCTCATTGATTCTTTTTTTTTAATTCCTCAAGTCTAAGGGTTACCGCATTTTTATGGGCTTGTAAACCTTCTGCTTCTGCCATTAACTCAATAGCATTGCCAATATTTAGAATGCCTTGCGGCGAAATTTTCTGAAAGGTCATACTCTTCATAAAACTATCCAGATTGACACCGCTGTATTGCTTTGCGTAGCCATTTGTAGGCAAGGTGTGATTAGTCCCTGAAGCATAATCTCCCGCGCTTTCTGGTGTATAATTCCCTATAAAAACTGAACCTGCATTCTGAATGTTATCTACATAATAGTCTGCATTCTCAGTACAAACGATAAAATGTTCTGGTCCATACTCATTAATTAATGCTAAAGCTGTGGGATGGTCAGAGACAAAAATCAATTTGCTGTTTGCAATGGCTTTTGCTGCAATTTCCTTTCGCGGAAGCGCATCTAATTGGTGTTCAATCTCGTTTTCTACAGCTTCGATTAATTTTTGTGAAGTAGAAACCAAAATCACCTGACTGTCAACACCGTGTTCTGCCTGGCTCAACAAATCTGATGCAACAAATGCCGCATTTGCTGTGTCGTCTGCTACCACTAGCAATTCTGAAGGGCCGGCAGGCATATCTATGCTCACATTATAGTTGGTCGCCATTTGTTTTGCAACCGTTACATATTGATTACCGGGACCAAATATCTTATATACTTTTGGGATAATTTCTGTACCAAAAGTCATTGCGCCAATGGCTTGAATTCCCCCTGCTTTAAAAAATTGCGTTACTCCACAAAGTTGAGCCGTGTATAAAATCGCAGGGTTTATTTTTCCTTCTTTATCAGGTGGTGTGCAAAGTATAATCTCTTTACAACCTGCAAGTTTTGCCGGTATAGCCAACATTAATATAGTTGAAAATAACGGTGCCGTACCACCGGGAATATAAAGTCCTACTTTCTCAATAGGACGCTTTTCCTGCCAGCACTCTACACCATCTGTAGTAGTTACTTTTACTTTATCAGTGCGTTGTGCTGCGTGAAAATTTTCTATATTATTCTTAGCAAGCTGGATCGCATTTTTAAGTTCGTCAGAAAGATTTTGTTCTGCTTGAGCCAGCTCTTCTTGAGTGACATTGTATTGGTCAATTCTGCCTTATCAAATTTTTGGGTATAGTAAGCTACTGCTTTATCTCCATCTTTTTTGATGGCTGAAAAAACCTCACCTACGACACCTTCAATATCCTGTACGGTTTGCGTAGGTCTTTTTAAAAGATCTGGCCAGGTAGCAGATAATGGATTAGTAATTTTATTCATTGTTGTTGATTTTTCGCTTAAAGCGAAAGCATTATATGACCATTTTTTCGATTGCACTCACTAAAATTCCCTGAGCTCCAGCTTCTTTTAGTTTATCGATCACTTCCCAAAACTGGTTTTTATCTACAACAGAGTGAATACTGCTCCACCCCTCTTGGGCTAAAGGTAAAACGGTGGGACTTTTCATTCCCGGCAGCATTGCTATAATTTCATCTACCTTATCGTTAGGTGCATTGAGCAGTACATATTTGAAATCGCGTCCCTTTAATACCGCCTTAATGCGAAAAACCAATTTCTCTAAAATGGCTTTTCTTTCTTCATCAATTTCTGGCGAAACAGCAAGTACCGCTTCTGAAGTTAGCATTACTTCTACCTCTTTCAGGTTGTTTTTAAACAAGGTGCTTCCGCTAGAAACAATATCACAGATAGCATCTGCCAGACCAATATTAGGAGCTATTTCAACAGAACCGGTAATGATGTGCAAATCTGCTTTTACACCTTTTTTTTCTAAATACTGCTGTACGGTGTTGGGATATGATGTTGCTATACGCTTGCCTTCAAAATCTTTTACAGATTCATATTTTTTTCCCTTTGGGATGGCCAATGAAACCTTGCATTTTGAAAACCCAAGTTTTTGAGCGACCACAATATCTGCTCCTTTTTCAATTAAAACATTCTCCCCAATTATTGCGATATCTACCACACCATCCCTTAAATACTGGGGAATGTCACCGTTACGCAAATAAAATACCTCTAGTGGAAAATTGCGTGCACTGGCTTTAAGTTGATCGCGACCGTTGTCTATTGATATCCCACAATCCTTTAAAATTTGTAAAGAATCTTCATTAAGTCTTCCCGACTTTTGAATTGCAATTCTAATTTTCTTGCTCATTTGTTTTTAGTTAAGCCTAAACTACTTCAAACACAAAACCCGTTTGAGTAGCTCAAACGGGTTTTTGTTGTTTTGTATTTTTTACACATAACATTTTTACCTCGCCTGAGTGCAAGTATAAAAATGATGGTGA
>CAXBEL010000297.1:0-4270 GCA_963974735.1 uncultured Flavobacteriaceae bacterium
AATTCAGTCGGGATATGATGACAGAAGGAAGACCGGGTCTGAAAGTGCTGGATCAGGTGGAAGTGCCTGATATCATAGAAGACATGAAAAACTACGGGATGCATAGGCATTTCACCGATGGATGCTCCATGCTAATGTTTGGCGGAGGGATCAAAAAGGGTCATGTCTATGGAAAAACAGCTGATGAGCGACCTTGTAAAAGCATAGAAAACCCAATCAAAATCGATAGCATTCATCAAACGGTTTATCATGCCTTAGGCATAGCTCCAGAAACAAACTACGAAATCGAACAGCGCCCATTTTACACTACTCCAGATGGTCATGGCAAGGTGGAGTTTGATTTATTGCAAAAGGGGTAAATGCTTTACAATAACTTTTTAAGACAATTTCCTTCTGTTAGAAAACTAAACCTTGTGGGAGAATACAAGCTGATGTATTTTGAAGAGCTTTTTAAAGAGGATGAATGGGAATGGCTTTCATATTCCAAAAACACCCTGCCAAACTGAACAAAATGCAAATAGATATTAAAGGAAAAATTAACGAAAAGAAACTAGCGTATAGCAATACGCTACTTCCCTTATTTGAAGCAATTGTTAATTCTATTCAAGCTATAGAAGAAGATAGTTCAACAATTACAGGTATTATTGAAATTGATATTGTACGCTCAACTCAAAAAAAAATAGAGATAAGGGAAAATGAAGATTTACCAGAAATAATTGATTTTGTAATAAAAGACAATGGAATTGGATTCAATGAAAAAAACTTCGATTCATTTAATTATGCCCATTCAACATACAAATATCAAAAAGGAGGTAAAGGCATTGGTCGGTTTACATGGTTAAGAGCATATGGTAAAGCTGAAATTGAAAGTCGTTATAAACAAAATGGACAGTGGAATTTAAGGAAGTTCAAATTTGAACCCACCAAAAAAGGAATAGAGAGCCATAGTTTAACTCAAGTAAATTCTACAGAGGAAAGATACACCACAGTGGCTTTGAGAGGATTAAAATCAGATTATCGGAAATGGTGTAATAATAACCCAGAAGATATCGCCTTAAAAATAATTGAACACGCATTTGTCTATTTTTTAAACACTAATTGCCCAAGAATACTAATAAATGATTTAGGCAAAACCATCGTTGTCAATGACCTTTTTAAATTATTTACTAAAGGACAAGTTAAAACCAATAAAATAAAAGTAAGAGACAACACTTTTACGTTAAGCCTTGTTAAGCTTTATAGCAGGAAAGCTGACAATAAAATACATTATTGCGCTAATACAAGAGAAGTAACATTTGATAAAATTTCAAATGACATCCCAGAAATAGATAATTTCCTTTACGATAAAGAAGGTAATAGATTTTCAATTTCAGTATACGTAGAAGGAGCCTATTTAGACAATAATGTTAATGATGAGAGAACTTCAATTACTTTTGCAAAAGGTGAAGTAGAATTCCCTGACGAAACTTCGCAAGAAGAGCTACGTAAAGAAATAACTTCAACAATTTATAGTGAATTTGAAGACCAAATTGAAAAACTGGCCCAGACTCGATTTACTAAAGTCAAGGAATTTGTTTCGCAACACCCTAGATATAAACAACTTTTAAAATATAAACCCAATCAAATTAAAAAAATCCCATCGACTCTAAACGAAGAGAAAATGGAATTGGAACTTTTTAAAATTCAACAAGAACTTGAATTAGAAGTAAAACAAGAAGCCAAACAAATATTACGATTTATAGAGAGTGATGGAGACAAAGAGAGTTTTTCAAAATCGCACCAAGAACTATATGCTAAAATCATAGAAGTTGGAAACTCCAAATTATCAGAATATGTAATTCACCGGAAGTTGGTTCTAGACTTATTCAGTAAGTTTCTAAAAGAAAAAGCACCTGAAAAAGCAGTACATAATTTAATATTCCCTTTACAAACACTTTCAGATGAATTAGGCTTTGAAGACCACAACCTCTGGATGATTGATGAGAAGCTTTCCTATCATAAATATTTGGCTTCTGATAAAAAATTTAGAAAAATCAAAGAAATAGAATCAGAATCAAGTGAAAGGCCAGATTTATTAATTTTTAATAAACCTTTTGCATTTACGAATGATGAAAAACCTTACGAATCTATTGTAATCGTTGAATTTAAAAGACCAATGAGAGATGATTATTCGGATAAAGAAAACCCTATCACACAAGTAAATCGATATGCAAGAGAAGTAATTAATGGAATTGCAAAAGACAAAAACAAAAGAGAATTTGATATAAGGCAGAACACACCAATTTATGCTTACATCGTTTGTGACTTAACCACAAAACTTAAAGCGAGTGCATCTGATGCAGGCTACAAACTTTTACCGAGTGGAGACGGCTATTTCTTTTTTAACGACAATTACAATATGTACGTTGAAATAATGAGTTTTGATAAAATACTTAAAGATTCTAATGAACGAAATAGAGTTTTATTTGAAAAACTAAACCTAACTTAATACACTCTCATTAAGCTTATACTTGATAAATTTATAAAGGAAAAACCCTACAGCTCCAACAAAGTAGTATTAGTAAATAAAGAATTATTCCTTCTCATTTAAAAAACCCTAATAAAGGACGCAAACAAATGGACTTATCTAATATAAATATTGAAGGTATTTTGATTGGGTCACTTATAGGACTTTCTTTAAAAACACTACTTGATAGAGTATCCACTGCTTTGAAACTAAATCGACAAAGAAAAGTATTGCTTGACTATTCAACACATATTGGACTTGACAAATCACATATATATATTCAAGACCTAGAATTTATAAAAAAATATATCAATGCTATTAAACAAGAAGAAATAAATGAGATCCAGAATAGCAATTATGCAGTTGACGCTATGCCGACTTTCACAAGCGCAATTTTTAAAAGTTTTTCACAAGATGAATTAAGACGAACAACATTTTCCACAAATAATTACATAACTATTCTTGACATCACATTCAGTATTGACTTCTTAAGAGACTATATGCCTTTAGAACTTTGGGAGAAATATCATATTAAAGTAAGGCAGCATATAGAGGACGAAAAAATAAAACCAGAAGACGAAATAAAGCACTTTCAAGAATGTGGTTTATTAAAATCCCTCGCAACCGAGGCTATCATTGAAGTTGAAATGAAAAGAGCAAGAGCTGTACAAACTCACAGACAGTTTCATACTCTTATTGAAAAACTCAGTGGCGGTAATTTTATATGGACTATAAAATATTTATTCAGACAATAAAACCCTCATTGAGCTCAGATTATGCGTTGAGATCACCACGTGTAGATTCCCTCTCTGAGCGTAGTCTAGGCGTTTAGCTAGGTGTAATTTGTAATTACACCTTTATATCCAATCCAATTTTCAATTGGCAAATGAGTACTAGAATCCACACCGTAGTCTGTGTCTTCACAGACCACTTCAATTCCGGTCTGTGAAGACACAGACCGAGGTGAGCTAAATAGCCTCTCGCTAAACAGCTTTTCCAAAGCTGTTTTAAACTTTCGATTCTACATTCCTATCCTTATCAATTACAAATTGAAAAGGATATTAGATTGAAGTCTCAAACTCACCCAGCCTAGACATAAAAAAGACCCCACCAAAACGGTAGATTTAATCCATAGCCTATTATATTGTAATCAACCCTATAACTAACCTACTGAATGAAACGGATTTCAATTTTTTCAATGCGCCCAGTCTGCAAAGACTTGATTTACGGATCGATTTTTCTGCTGATTCCCTTTACCTCCCTAGCCCAATCCACTTCCTGGCCTGATAGTATTCCTTGGTGGAAGGCAAATAACCTGCGGGTGATTCAGACCAATCTGCCTGCATATGAAGCTGAAAATCTTGATGCGGATTCCTTGATTGCTGATCTTAAATCCCTCTCTGCAAATACGCTTATTATCAATGCAGGTGGAATTATGGCTTTCTACCCTACCCAACTGGAATATCAGTACACCAATCCCTATATGAAGGATAACATGCTTGGCGATGTCATCGCCAAATGCCATGAGAATGGAATTAAGGTGATTGTAAGATTCGATTTCAGCAGGGCACATAAAAGTATTTTTGATAAGCAACCCGATTGGTTTTACCTATCTCCTGAAGGGAAAAGGATCGTGAATGACGATATGTACGTGATTTCTATCAATGCGCCTTATGAACAGGAGCAGTTATTTAACATCGTTGATGAAGTAATTGACCTCTACCCTATCGATGGTATTTTCATCAACATGCCGGGATACGCCAC
>CAXBEL010000298.1:0-4257 GCA_963974735.1 uncultured Flavobacteriaceae bacterium
ACGAGGTCATAAAGTAAATGTTGTGGGCCTAAAAAGTGATAGGGTAATTTTGGTGCTTCATTTACATTGGGAAAAGTCCCAATTGGGGAGCAATTTACAATAATTGTATATTTTGATAATAAAACAGGATTGATATCTTCATAGGCTAAATGACCGTTTTTAGGCGTTCGAGAAACATACTTATGAGAAATATCAAGTAATTCAAAAGCATAGCCTACCGCTTTTGAAGCTCCACCTGTTCCTAAAATTAACGCCGCTTGATCTTGTTTAGTCAATAATGGTTTAATCGATTCCTTAAAACCTATATAATCTGTATTAAAACCTTTAAGCCTGCCGTCTTCCATACATTTTATTGTATTTACAGCTCCTATTGCCTCAGCATGTTTATTCGTTTTATCCATAAAAGATATCACTTCTCTTTTATAGGGAATTGTAACATTAAAACCAGAACAGCCTGAATTAGCAGTAAAGAGTTTTTTTACTTCATCTGTAGAATCACAGTCAAAGTTCACATAAGTGGCATCAATGGATTCGGTTTTGAATTTTTGAGCAAAATATTTGCGGGAGAATGAATACTCTATATTTTTTCCTATCAAACCAAATTTACGCATACTGTTTAGTTTTTTCACCGTATTTACCAAGCGCAACAATTATAAAGATGCCAAAAATTATAAATAATCCGGCAACAATATTTTGAACCGAAAAGTCAGTGGGCCAGAAGCGGTCAAAATTTTGTAATATGGGATCACCTACACGATCGTAAACAACCCTCCCTTGAGAATCCAGTTCAAAAATTGGCTCTTTCCAAGGCCATACAACTCCTAAAGACCCAGCAATAAAACCTATTATGGCTGCATTTGTTTGACTTTTGAAGTGTTTTAACAAATAACCTAAAAAATTAGATAATGTGACGAGCCCTGTCACAGATCCCAAGGTAAAAATAGTGATAACTTTTAAAAGACGTAGTCTGGTAGGACTTTGTAAGAAAGAGAAGTCCCATTGAATAATATCTGCCACTGTGTCGTAAACTGCATTAACAGAATCAACGAGCAACAGCACATAATTACCTAATAAAATAAGTATGAATGATCCTGAAAGTCCCGGAAGAGTCATCCCAGAAACACTTATGATCCCACAAAAGAATACAAATATGAGATTGTCGTTTTGTGTTGCAGGTTCCAGTAAGCTTATACTAACTCCAGTTATGACGCCTAATATTAATATGGTAATGTTTTGCCTGGTCCATTCATTAAAATCTTTAGCGATATAATATATACTGCCTATTATCATCCCAAAGAAAGCACTCCAAACAAATAATGGGTAATTATCAATAGCTACATCAAGCAGTTTAGAAACACTAAAATAACTAATAAGCATGCCCAGAATCAATAAGCCCAAAAACTTACCATTTGTATATTGTACAAAACTTCTGAAACGACCGTCTAACAAAAGTCTAAACGCCTTACCATTAACCTTTTGCAGCGAATAAATAAACTCTTCGTAGAAACCACCAACATATGCGACAATCCCGCCAGAAACACCGGGCACCTTATTGGCAGCACCCATGGCAAGCCCCTTGAGTACCAGCCAAATCTTATCTGATAAGGACCGGGTTTCAGTGTGCATGGTCTTTTTTGGAATTGGCAAATTTTTCTAGAAGAAAAATAGTTAGAAAACCTATAATAGCCAAGATTATTACGAGTATGATTTTTGGATCACCTTCAAAATTTTGAGGTAAAATACTTCTTTCTAATAAGGGTACTTTTTCTCCATGGCTGTCTGTTCTGTAGCTAAGAACATCCTTCCAAGGCCACACTTTATTTAAAGCGCCGACCATAAAGCCGGTTAAAAGTGAAAGCGTTAGATTTTGATAGTTTTTAAATAAATAGGTAAGTGCTTTAGAGAATACTTTTAAGCCAACGATACACCCCAATAAAAACAAACCCAATTTTAGTATAGAGTCTTTAAATAAAGTAAAATCCAAGTGAATCAGGCTGTCTACAAAATTTTTAACCGTTCCAAGAACAACAACATAGGTGCCCAGAAGCAGAAGAATAAAAGAACCGGAAATACCCGGTAATATCATGGCGATAATTGCAATAAATCCTGAAAGAAAAACAAACCAATAACTGCTGGGGGAGTTTATGGGCTCTGCTATGGTAATATAATAGGAAACAACTATTCCAATTATTGCAGCAATTATAATGCCTAAATTCCAAGAGGTAATTTGATTACCAATATATAGAATGCTAGCTACTATTAATCCAAAGAAAAAAGCCCATATTAATAGAGGATGTTCTTTTAAAAGATAAGAAATCAACTTGGCGAGAGATAGAATGCTTATGCCTATACCTAAAAAGAGAGCCACTAGAAACCCTAGGTTATAATCTTTAAATGCCTTTTTAAAACCTTCCTTTCGCCATACCTTAAAAAAGGCAATATCCAGTTTATCTATTGTGCTTATAAGTTCTTCATAGATACCAGCGATAAATGCAATTGTGCCACCAGAAACTCCAGGAACAACATCTGCCGCTCCCATTGCCAATCCTTTAAGTGTAACAAGAGCATATTGCAGGGTAGAACGCTTTTCTGGCATAAGGTTTATTTAAAAAAATCCCTCAAATGTATGAAAAGCAATTAAGAACTTTTGGCCCTATTTATTTTTTCCAACACAGATCTTTTTGCATAGGCATAAGGAAAAAGCTCTTCTAAGATAAATTCATATCCTGCTTCTAATTTTAAAGCATTATCCAGATGAAAATGGCCTTTATCATCTTCTAATAAAGTAAAAAATAATCCTGCGAGTCTGTATTCAATTTCTGGAGATTCCGGATAAAATTCACAAGCCTCAAATAAATTCTTTACAGCAGCTTCGTTTTCTCCCAGATATATCAAAATATCACAACGCGTTAGCCAGGTATCTAATTCATAATTACCTAACTCCAGTGTTTTTCTGTACCCTCGTTCTGCCTCTTCATAAAACTTAAGACGGTTGTTGATTTTGGCATAACGCTTCCAGTACAGCACATTTTCACCATCTATATTAATAGCTTTATTAATGTAGTAAAGTGCATTCTGATAGTCCAGCTTTTTTACATAAAAATCTGTAATGGCAATCCAGCCTTTATCTAGAAGTGGATCCTCATGAACAGTTTTTGAAAAATAGGTGAGCGCTAGATCATCGCAATGAAGTTTTTGATAGCATTTACCTATGCGTAAATATGCAAATGAAGTGGGATCATCCAGCTTTAAGGTTATCTGGTAATTTTCTATCGCCTCATTGTATTTACCCAATTTTTCTAAGACTTTACCTTTTTCAAAATAGGCTCCTACAAATGTGTCATCACTTATAATAGCAAAATCATAAGCTGCGAGTGCTTTTTCATATTGCTTAAGATCAAAATACTGCTTACCTACCTGATGCCAGGCTACCTCACAATAAGGATTGTTGTTTAAGAACATATTGAGATAGTCAATGGCTTCCTCGTGCTGTTCTAAAAAATCGAAACAATAGATCACATTATAGAGCGCAGAATAATCTTCTTCATCAACTTCAAGACACTTCATAAAGTTGAATTTTGCGTTCTGAAAATCTTCCATAAAAAGGTATTCCATACCTATTAAGGAATAAATGTCAGCATCGTCGTCGGTTAATTCAAGAGCGGTCTCTAAAAGCTTGACAGCCATTTGATGGTTGTCCTGTTTAGAATATATGTTTGCTTTTTGAATGTAGACTTCTTCGTTATTGGGCTCTAAGGTGTAAAGGTCGTTGAGCAACTTATCCGCGTCTTCTAACTTGTTCTCAAAAATAAGGATCTCAATTTTAAAGAGTTTAAGGTTTGACGAGGAAGGATGTTGATCCAATCCAAGTTTAACAGCTTTTTTTGCAAGTGCTATCTTACCGTTTTCTAAGTAATGATTGACTATATTTTCAAATTCATCAGAATCAAAGAAAAGAACATCATTGGTCTTTAACATAGATTCAAAACGGGTAAGCGGGAAATTTTCTTCGTGACTGAATTTCATACACGTTTAATTTATAATTTCTGCCTTTATAAATTTAAAAAGGATACAATGTGGCAGGCTGTGAACTGCATATTGTTGTTAACAAAGTAATCAACAATCGAGCCCAAACAGCATTTATTCGGTTTTAGTCGAGATAGAATCAAGAACTGTCAGAATCGTTTGGCAGCCTTCTTTAATCTCATCCTCACTTATAGTAAGTGGCGGCGTTATGCGAATAGCACGGGTTTCAAA
>CAXBEL010000299.1:0-4209 GCA_963974735.1 uncultured Flavobacteriaceae bacterium
AAAACTCTTCCCTA
This sequence comes from uncultured Flavobacteriaceae bacterium, assembly GCA_963974735.1. GTDB lineage: Bacteria > Bacteroidota > Bacteroidia > Flavobacteriales > Flavobacteriaceae > Leeuwenhoekiella. Next base: position 15 of record CAXBEL010000299.1, read on the forward strand.
CGTTCTTTTCTTCTATTTTCAGCATACATAGGATAAACCGCAACATCGCCATTATCGTGCGTACTAATCCAGTTATTTGGAAAGATAGAATCTGGGGTATCTAATTCCGCATCATCCTCTATCACCAGAACTTTAGCACCTGCACCTCTGAGTTTAGCCACAAAAGAATCAAATTCATGTTGGGCCTTTTTATTAATTTCAGCATTTTTTAAATCAAGATCTTCCTGAAAATAATTATTTACAGCAGTTTGCTCATTCATTCGAAATGCCACTGGACGAACCATTATTACCGTGTCTGTTGTTTGTTGCATTAATATTATAGAATTGGGTTAAAAAGTGCGGCAAAAGTAGTGAAAGACTCACTATCTATTTAAAAAATTATTCTCTAACGAGAGGAAGAGTACTGCAGCGCAAAAGACCTTCTTGCTTTGAAATTTCGGAATACCCAACTTCCTCAACAGTAACGCCTTTATCACGAAGCCATTTATTTAATCGTGTGAAGTTTTTTTCTGAAATGACTACATCTGGGCCTATCGAAAAAATATTTGAGTTCATATTAAACATTTCTTCAGCTGTTATTTCAAAGACATTTTCTTTACCAAAGAAATTTAGGAGCCAGTTATATTCTTCTTCAACTAAAAATCCATTTTTATGCAGAATAGCCATATTAGTGCCGACAGGCTGAAAACAGCAATCTAAATGCAGCGCATTTGCGTAAGGGTCTGTATTGGACTTTCTAAGATTAAATGAAATAACCTTTTTATCTGGAAAAGTTTCTTGTAAATATTTTACAGCAAGCATATTAGTGCGTGCAATTATATAATCTGCATAATCTGCTTCTCTATAGGTGCCAACAAAAATATAATCGCCGTACGGCATTACATCTCCACCTTCTATATGAGCTTCTTCAGGGAAACGTAATATGTGCTCAGGATCCATTTGATCCAATATATGTTGAATCGCCTCAAGTTCACGTTCTCTATCCGGTAATATATTTGCCTTTATAAAATAATCATCTACTACAAAACCAATATCGCGAGTAAAAATTTGATTATAATCGGCAACTAGTTTAGGTCGAAATACCTGAACACCATATTTATCAAATATAGCAGCTACGGCTTCCATTTCCTTTACCATATCTTCTTCTGCAGGATAGGTTCCCGCCTTGATGTGCAAAGCAGATTTAGGATCGTAAGCATTCTTTAAATCTGGAGTGCCACCAAAGCTTTTAGCGGTTCCAAGAATTACAGCTCTTAGCCTTGAAGTCTCATCTTTAATGTTAAGTTTTATCATAAATATAGATTGCTCCCAAATATAAAAAACAAAGGGTTTCTAATGTTCATTAGAAACCCAATTTGCCAATATAATTTATTTCTTAACGATCTTCTATTTTCACAAAAGGCCTTAATGTTTCACCTATATAAACTTGACGAGGACGGCCTATTGGCTCCTTGCGCAAGCGCATTTCCCTCCATTGTGCTATCCAACCTGGTACACGCCCCATAGCAAACATTACAGTAAACATTTCAACAGGAATACCTAAAGCCCTATAGATTATTCCAGAATAAAAATCCACATTGGGGTAAAGTTTTCTTTTTACAAAATAATCATCTTCAAGAGCTTCTTTTTCAAGACCCTTTGCGATTTCAAGAACTTCATCCTCAACACCCAATTGGTTTAGAACATCATCCGCAGCTTTCTTAATAATCTTTGCTCTTGGGTCAAAATTCTTATAAACTCTATGACCAAAGCCCATAAGACGGAAAGGATCCTCTTTATCTTTAGCTTTTGCCATATACTTTTTAGTATCGCCTCCGTCAGCTTTAATCCCCTCGAGCATTTCAATCACCGCTTGATTTGCACCACCATGAAGAGGTCCCCAAAGGGCTGAAATACCAGCAGAAATAGAAGCAAACAAGCCAGCTTGAGAAGAACCAACTATACGTACGGTAGAAGTTGAACAGTTCTGCTCATGATCTGCATGAAGTATTAAAAGCTTATCCAAAGCTTCAATAATTTCTGGATTTCTTTTGTATTCACTATTAGGTTTTGAGAACATCATTTTATGAAGGTTCTCTACATAACCTAAAGTATCATCACCATAATCTAAAGGCTTGCTCATTTTTGTCCTCATGGTCCAAGCCACAAGTACAGGAAATTTACCCAGCAGTTTTACAATAGCATCATACATTTCCTTTTCAGAATCAACATTTACAGCAGTAGGATTAAAAGCTGTTAAAGCGGAAGTTAAAGAAGCCAATACACCCATAGGATGTGCAGACTTAGGAAAACCATTTATAATCTTCTTTAAATCTTCATCTACCTGATTTTCTTCCTTTATATCTTTATGAAATTTCTCTAATTTCTCAGAAGTAGGCAACTCTCCAAATATCAATAAATACACTACCTCTAGAAAACTTGCTTTTTCAGCAAGCTCCTCTATACTGTAACCTCTATATCTAAGAATTCCTTCCTCTCCATTTAAAAATGTAATTGCACTTTCACAACTACCAGTATTTTTATAACCAGGATCTAAAGTCGTAATACCGCCTGTAGCAGATCTAAGACTTGATATATCGATTGCGGTTTCATTTTCTGTACCGGTTGTAAGCGGAAATTCGTATGATTTCCCATCTATAGTTAATGTAGCATTATCTGCCATTCTGGTATGTATTTTAGCTGATTATCTATTAGTTTTCAATGTCTGCTAAAGTACAAAATTAACACGGATTTCTAAAGGAGAAGGCAATGGTCACGGGTTAAATAAACCTTAAAAGAAAAAAGGGATAAGTATCCTGAAGATATCTTACCCCTTACCCAACTTCAAACCTAGTCGTAAATATCTTAAGGTGTGGTAAAAAAGAGCGGACGATCCTATAAATATTCACATCCGCACTTTACCCAACTTAAAACCTTAAATGCTTTTAAAAAAGCTGGGCGCTTCTATTTTACGTGCTAGGTTTCTGTGGGTAAAGCTAATCAAATTTAACACATATTCTAAAATTTTAACATATTTATTTGTAGTACAGAACCTACATATTAAATTTTTCACATTTTAAACGCTAAAATTTTCTATAAATAAACAATTCAAGCCTATAATTATAGCAAATACACTAATAAAATAATAAGCATTGCTATTCCAGAAATAAAATCCAGTGCTTTTCCCTTTAAATCAAATAAAAATTCATTACATAGAGAAATAAATTATCATTTAACCGACAATATACCACGTTAATCGATATTCTTATTTAGAGACTTGCAAAAAAAAACACCCTTTATGAGGGTGTTTTTTATTAATTATTGAACAGATGTTTATTTTATTTTAAATGCCTTTTTCTGTGGGAAATAAGCTGTAGAGCCCAACTCTTCTTCAATACGAAGCAGTTGATTGTATTTTGCCATACGATCACTACGTGAAGCAGAACCTGTTTTTATTTGACCTGTATTTAAAGCTACAGCTAAATCTGCAATTGTGTTGTCTTCAGTTTCTCCAGATCTGTGAGACATAACTGAAGTGTAGCCGGCATTATGAGCCATATTAACAGCAGCAATTGTCTCTGTAAGTGTCCCTATCTGATTTACTTTTATAAGAATTGAGTTTGCTATTTTATTTTCTATTCCTCTGGAAAGTCTCTCAACATTGGTTACAAATAAATCATCACCTACTAATTGTACTTTGTCCCCTATTTTTTCGGTAAGCGATTTCCAGCCATCCCAATCATTTTCATCCATACCATCTTCAATAGAAATTATAGGATATTTAGATGCAAGTTCTGCTAAATAATCAGCCTGCTCTTCACTGGTACGCACAACTCCTTTATCGCCTTCAAATTTAGTATAGTCATATTTTCCATCAACATAAAATTCTGCTGCTGCACAATCTAACGCAATCATCACATCATCGCCTAGTTTATATCCCGCTTTCTCTACTGCTTGTTTAATACTATCCAAAGCATCTTCTGTACCATCTAAAGTTGGAGCAAAACCCCCTTCATCCCCAACTGCAGTACTTAAACCGCGATCGTGCAATACTTTTTTGAGATTATGAAAAATTTCTGTTCCCATTTTCATAGCATGTGTAAAGTTTCCTGCCTTTACGGGCATTACCATGAATTCTTGAAATGCAATAGGAGCATCACTATGAGACCCTCCATTTATAATATTCATCATTGGAACCGGCAACGTATTTGCACTT
>CAXBEL010000300.1:0-4159 GCA_963974735.1 uncultured Flavobacteriaceae bacterium
TTGAATTCATAGAATGAATATACACAGAATTACAATACATCAAAATTCTATGTATATAAAATTAAAAAATAGTTTTGAGGTTAGTGCAGTCTACGGATTGGCGCTTGGCGAAGAAGCTGATTTCGAAGCACTAAACATTCTGTCAACACTGAACTTGATAAGAATCACAAAGCTTCAATTAATCACTTGACCCGCCATTGAGCCAAAAGCCTGCTATAAGACGTTTTTAATTTTGTCCACCAAGCCATATGTCCCCACGTTTGAATGAATAAGATTCTGTTATGTCACCAATTGGTTCTATAAACTTGTTCGTCCTGTGTGGCTTTTTTAAAAGTTGTGCAAACCATTTTTTTGTGTCTTCATAATCTTGCCTTGAAGCATACATTTCGGGTTCTCCAACTTCTGTATTTTCGTAGAGATCTTCGTCTACCCGATAATCCCAGTTGAAACTTTCAATTTTGCCTGTTAATTGTCCATAATTTTTTGGCTTCAATTTTTTACTCTCACCCGGTTTGAAGAAAGCATTTTCGTAATAATCTATTTTTTCACCAATTCCACAAACGAGCTGAGATTTCGAAAAACGTGGTTCATACAGCCAAATTTTAAGATAGTATGGTTGTCCAAGTTCATCTAATTGCTTTTTCCAAGATTCATATATATCCATTAAGCCGCTTAACATTAGTTCTTTAGTCTTAGCTTTTGGCTCAGGTATTTTGCTATTTATTATTGAAATATCACACCAAGGGTGGACAACAATGTCAATGTGGTCAGCATTGTATTTTTCGATTAAATCAAATCTTAAATTGAGATTTTCCAATCTCCATTCCTCGATATGTCGATGTCTTCTTTTATGTCCTCTTATTTTTTGTTGTCTCACGATTGTCCTTTAAAATGCCCTTTACGGTCGGGGGTAGTGTTTTTTCTTTTTCTCCTGTTTAATGTTGTTGGATTGATTCCTCATCTTTTCCGTGAATATATTTGTCAATCCACTTCTTGCTTCCTTTTTAAGGACTTCTTCGATGTTGTCTAAGTTCGCCCCTTCAAAGTAGTAGTTCACTCCAATTTCTTCGAGTTCGTCCCACCCGTGGTAAATCAGATAGAAGTTCACAAGTCCATATTTATAGTCATTGTCTACGCAAAGCTGAGAGAGGGACTGTAAATTTTTTCTTACCTGTCGGTCGTTCAGAATTTCATTCAAGTGGTAATGCGTTACTGCAATCACAGCACTTTTATAATCGAGTTCTTCAATTCCAAAGTCGTTAAGAGCCTTGGTAACATAAGGTCTGATTTCAAATCTATCAATCGGCTCACTAAATGAAGCAAGCCTTAGCACATTTTCAGTCTCTTTTCCTTGTCGGATCAAATCAATCACCCAATCAACTGCTTTTGAATAATCGAAATTATCCAATTGTTTATGGCTTTGAATCAGTCTTAATATGTGCTGTTTGTCTGTCATTTTGCTTTACCTAAACGGTTTGCACATGGCTAGTGGCTGTTCCACAAAGGAGCAGGTTACCAGGTAATCGACTGCACATCGGATATCTTCCACACGTGTGGTTGGATCTTCTAAATAACGAGAAAGACCACCGCTTTCTACTTGGAAAGAAGCATCAAAAACCAGTGCTATAAAGCCACCTTCTGCCAATTTCGAAGCATAAAGACCTGCCGTTTGCTCTTTAACACTACTACCAGGGTGAGCACATACTATTGCGGCATATTGTTTAGTATCATCAAAATCTTGTGGGAAATGAAGGATTCCGGCAACATCCCATTCTCTGTTTTAAAATTTAACCGTTTTTTGCATATTATGATTTGTTAATTTTCACTATGCAAATGTTGCCAATCAAGAAATATATACTGTTTCCAAAATGAACCTTCTTGTGTTCAAATTGGAGAAAGAATTATTTTCAATTCTGCCTTAATAACCATAAAACCCATTAAAAATTTGCGGTTTTATGGCCCAGGTCGTTTTATGTGAGACCTAATTTATCGATTTGCTAATTTATCTTTTTAACTAATCCCAACTTTCTTTTTTCTCGTTGTTCGATATCTACAATCTCGAACCTTATAGTTTTTACCTGATTATAAAATCCTGCAAATTAGGTTAAGAATTTAAAATCCTGAACAACCGGAAATGTATGTGAAATATAAAAATTGAAATTTGAAATACTTTTTTTTAAATATAAAATCAGTTCAGTTTGAAAATTTTCGCTTTGGCAACTATATTGTCAAAGTTATTAATGGGATAAGTTTTTAATTGTTTAAATCGATTTTTATGAGAAAGTGTATTTTATTAGGACTATCCATTTTCCTGTTTTTTGGATGTATGGAAACTAGTCAGGAGGAAATCTTGACAACAGAGAATTTGGAGAATTCGGGTTTTGAATTTGATTCATTTACTCTCCGAACTCAAGGGGAATTTTACAGAAAGCAAAATAGAGAAAGGTTGGCCTCTATGTCGAATTTAAAGAAGAAGGCATGTAAAATGACTGTTAAGGTTCCCTCAGATTTTGTTACAATTCAGGAAGCAGTGGATAATGTCTGTGATGGAGGAAATGTTTTAGTTAGTAATGGCGTATATAATGAAAGAATATTTATCGATAAACCAGGAGTAAAATTAATGGGTATTGGTAACGAGGTGCATCAAAGTGGGGGAATTTTAATTCTTGAAAATGGAAATGATGTGACAGTTCAGAATTTCAAAATAAATATGCCTCCTGAAACACCTGGTGTTTATATCGCACATGCGGATAGAGTAACAATTAAAAATAATGAGATTGAATCAAGTCCATATCTTAGATTAACCGGACTAAGTATTAGAAATTCGATTGGATCAAAAATCCAACATAATAAAATTATAGGTATGCTAATCGGGATGAGCATAACTACTGGAGAATCTATAGGTGAAGGCTTTGATGGAGTATTTGTTAATGATTTTGTGATGAGAGACACTGATATCTCAAATAATGTGTTTTCCGGTTTTGCAGTTGGAGGTATTGCTATAGGAGCGAATATGTCTGGAAATTCAATTAAAAATAATGTGTTAGAAAATTCTACACTTTATAGAACTTCTGCAAATGGGGGGATTCTTGTTAATTTCTGGCCTGAGAGTGCTTTATATCAGGATAAATTTGAAAACAATGATATCAAAAATAATAAATTAATCAATGTCCAATATGGACTTCGAATAGATGACTATTGCTCAGGTAATTTAATTATGGGTAATCAATTTGTAGGCAATAATTATTATGGTGTTCATGCAGGTTCGGATTTAAGTTTAAGCGAACCAAATATTTTTAAAAACAATAACTTTTATGATAATGGAGTTTGTGACGTTTATGACAAGTCAGATCTAAATGTATATAGTAATAATAAATTAGAATGTACTGAGGGATTGTAAAAGTGAATTTGGAAAGAGATTTAATCTTACTGGAAAAAACATTGAAAGTACTTATTTAGATGTGATTCTAGAAGCTTTAAAATAAATTTGGAATAAGTCGGAAAATGATTTTCAAAATTTGCAGACTCAAACCTTAATGTTATTCCTAGCGCCCCAAGATTTAAAATCTCGAGGCTTTTTTAAATTTTCCTTTTCTTTCTATTCAAATATGTCTTCTACTTTTTAAGGATTACAATTCCAACGACTTAGGTTCAGGATTACAAATCCAGAACAGCCAAGTGGATCAGCTGGACAAGGAACTGGAGCGGAGAAACCTGAAATACGTCCGAGAAGCGGATGACTTCAGTATCTACACCAATTTCGGAGAACTGCTTCAAAAACTCAGGGAGGTATGGATGGGCTGGGGAAACAATTATCGACTGGCCAGTTTTCAGGCCAAGCTCAAACAACTCGCCGAGTGGCTGAGGAACCGACTCAGATATTGCATCTGGTCCCGAAAGCTTTCGGCAGAAGAAACCTGAGCGCAACCACAACTCTCTGCTCCTGAGTTCTGAAATTCCTGATAAGTCAGTTCGGTTGTTTCCTTATCCGAAAAGAATTCCCAATCACGATATTTTACTTGGGTTTCGTTCATTTTCAAATTATTGTCTAACGTATAGTATAACATCTCGTAGCTGATCGTAGGTAGCTATGCATTCTTATATAATGTTCTACGCAGTATTTCTATTCAGTTTGTTTAACATTGAATTCGATATCCCA
>CAXBEL010000301.1:0-4111 GCA_963974735.1 uncultured Flavobacteriaceae bacterium
TATAATAATACCGCAGGATCTTCTTTATAGAAACGGATTGTGCCTTACTAATTTTTAAATTAGAAGCCAGCAGTTCAAATAAAAACACGGAAAGATCTTCCAGGTGTTCTGGGCTTAATTCTTCGGAATTGGAGCTGTAAAATGGGTTGATCCCTAAATTTTTACCACTCTCATATCGCAGTACGGTATATGCCTGCGGGTAGAGTTTAGCAAGTTTAGTATAAGATCCTCCCAGGTCGATAATGACCAGGCGAACCCCACTTTCAAAATACTGTCGCAGGATATTGTTGGCTAAAAAGGATTTTCCTTCCCCGGTGGGAGCGAAGATGGCAAAATTCCGTGCCTTGATGCGCTTTTTATGCTCATCCCAAACATCCTTTACTACCGGGATATTATGCTCCCGGTCATTAAAAATAATCCCGGTATTGTCTGATTTATAATTCGTGTTATTGATCAGCAGGCATAATCCGTGTTTCAGGTCGGTTACATAAAGATCCTCGTTGGAAAAATTCGAAGAAAAGCAGCAATAACTATTGAGAATATAGTTTTTGCGTTCCTCGCCCCTGGGATAATATGGTGTGATATCAAGCTCTTTAAATTCAGATTTGATTTTAGATCGAATACCTTCTAAGTTCGAAAGCTCCTTGCCCCAATAGATAATATTGAGATGGCCTCGTATGATCCGGGCATTATCATCTTTATTGATCTTTTCCAAAATCTCCTGGATCTTACCCAGAACCACCTTGTTCTGGGATCCAAAATTGGAGCTCTTGCTGAGTTCCTCTATTTTTTTATCGAGGAGTTTGCGCCATTTGTGTTTATCATCCAAATACAGCACCTGGTTGACAATATGGTTTTCATTTAGCGTAAGCCCTATGCCATCAATAAACCCCTGGTGAAATACAAAATCGTCTGAAGTGAATTTCTCATTGGTCTTGCTACTTTGTACTCTTTCGCCAAAGCACAGTTCACTGTTGATGGCCAGGGCATCAAAATGATTACCGCCAATAGTTACATTTTTATTTTCCAGTAATATATCCGTATCGAAACCTTCATTAAAACCATTGAAATAGTTTTGGGTCAGTTTGGCTATTGTCCAGAAAGGAAACAGAATCACGTACCGATTGCATAAAACCTTGCAGGTTAGCATCGCACTCCCGGAGGGCACTGCTGGAAATTTTTCTGAAGGGATTGACATATTTTACATGGTTTAAAGCTTTGTTTTTCGTGAGGCTAAAGAATAGGTAGGAGCGATGCTCTAAATATTGCCTTCCTTTAAAATAATCGTGAGTAGTTTTTTCCAGAAAAGTGTCCCTGGGTAAGGCTTCACTATTATAAGCTTGTTTTGTATAAATATCCTGCTTGTGTACCACCGTACCTACCGGTAGTGATTTGAGAGCCTGGTACCAGACTGTGTGCAGGTCTTCGAAATCTTTTTCGGATAACGAGTAGATTTCGGGTAGGATCATCTCATAACACATCACCACGTTACCATTATTGGCAAAAATGCTGTTGTCCTGGATATCCCCAATAGGCCAGTGGGAGGAAAGTTTAATCTTGTTCATAATTGATATTTGAATTTCTTTTGTTACTGATGATTTTGGAAAAGACTCCGGTCATTTGGAAAAACTCTATGAGTCTGTTTAAGCGAAGCAGCCCGATATATAGGGCCACATTAAAAACCAGCCCACTTAGAATGACCCCTAAACTAAATGAGAAAATAATTACCAGTAAGCTGGCAATTACGCACATCATCATCAGTGCAAATAGGGGAAGGCTTAGTCCAAAGATCACGGCGCCTTTTCGAATGTTCCTATAAGGTTCGTATTTTTTCATATTACTTTCAGGTTTATACAACTATGGTGATTAAGTAGGAGAAGATGCCCACTACTGTTCCAGAGATCAGTACAAAAATGAGTACCCGGGTCAATCCTTTTTTCATATCGGAATTTTCACCGAAGAAATGACCAATGTTAAACAGGAAGCCAACCAAAAAGATTATTCCCAGTACAATGGGGAAGATATTCCTGATCGTATCTGAAATTTCTGCTACGGAATCTTCGATCCCACCGATCTGCGCAAAAAGGTTTGTTGAGAGCAACAAGAAAGAAGTTGCCAGGAAGGTTGATTTTTTCATAACGGATAGTTTTAAATTATTGACTCGTTTTCGTTATGAGAAAATTAGGAATTTAAGTAGTTAAGTATCTGTAAATCAGATATTTGTTAATAAAATATTCTTTGATGTCTAATGATTTTAAATGTTGTTATTTGATATTAAATTCTATGAAAATTTGGAAGAGGGCTGTTAATAACTTTAAATATGGGAATGGAGGAAGAGAGCAAAAACGTCAATTTTGTAATTTTTACTGCTTGAAAATTATTTTTTTCCTGGATAAGAACCGCGATTTTTCACTTAAAGGATACCATCGATAAGCAATAGTTTGCTATTGTAGGTGTGAAGTTTCAATTTTCCAGAATTTCGCAAGATGTTGAATCATTGTTCTTGGATTCTTTTGGAACTGGGTTTTAGCAGATGTCAATGCTGGTGTACTGGAGTAATCCTTAGTGACCGGATTAGTCTTTATTTTGACGATACAGGAATCAATACTCTTTCATTAAACGGATGGGAGACTACAAACCAGCTGCTGTTCCATCTTTCAAATAGAGTCATATATGGATAATTTGCTTAGAATTTATGGGCTTATTCAAAACAGAATTTCTCATTTTATATCTGCTGAGCATAGGGTAGAAATTTTAAAATTTCAGGTTCAGGATAGATTACAGAGAAGGAGGAGAATCTCAATAGAATTAAAAAAAATGTCACAACAGGTTTATTTGCAAATAAATGTAATATTGCATTTATCGCTATGTTGTATACTATTGCTGGCAGCGAATGGTCATCTTTTGAGGATCCTGGGCTGATTTTCGGAGCTACAGCTAAAGGAAATAGAAGGACATACCTTTTGGTAGCGTCCCCAAGTATTTAGCGATGAGATCGTGGAGAGTTTTTTAACTATCCAAACGTTATCACGTTACTAATACTTGAGGTTAAGGTAGTTGAAGTTTTGGAAATAGTCTATGGGTCAACTCCCTTAATTTTTTCCCTTAGCTGTACGGACAATTGGAGTAGCCCGTCCCTTATTCCACGGATGTTTAGATCTACTTCAAAACACAATGTAACCGGGGCACGGACCTTAAAAGAAGTCTTTTTATTTTTGCGCTGCAATCAACAGTCCCTGTTAACCTGATCCTGGCAGATAAGATAAACAGCATACAACACCATCTAACTGCAATAGCCGCGGAAAAGCGACTACAGCAGTTAGATCAACGTTAGCTACAAGCGGATTGAAAAGTGTGTTAATTTTTATAAAACAACACGTGTAAGCATTATTCTTCTTTATATTTGCATTTATAACTTTTAATAAAAAGGTCATGAATACTAAACTCACATTAACAATAGAGCAAGAAATCATAAAAAGGGCAAAAGATTACGCTAAAGAAAAAAATCGTAGTCTTTCAGACATCATTGAAAACTATTTAAAAATGCTCACCAAAGAAGAACAAAAACAAAAGGATAGAAAACTGAATCCTATAGTGAAATCTCTAAAAGGATCTTTCAAAATGCCCAAAGATATGGACTACAAAAAAGAACTGAGAAATCGTTTAGAAGAAAAATATAAATAATGGAAAACGTCCTTATTGATACTGATGTTATTTTAGATTTTTTCTTTGACAGAGAACCATTTGCAGAGTTTGCAACAGAAATATTAAACTTATGTGAGGAAAATAAATTAAAAGGGTTTACAACTCCAGTAATTATTTGTAATACATATTATTTACTTAGAAAAACTGCTAAACACAATATCGTAATTGAAAAAATAAAACAACTTTTGACAATAGTTGATGTTTTACAAATTGATAAAGAAGTAGTGCTTGATTCATTAAACTCAGATTTCAAAGATTTTGAAGATGCGCTGCAAAATTATTCAGCAGTTAAAAATGGTAAAATAAGTATTGTTTTAACCAGAAATATTAAAGATTATAAAAAGAGTGAGATAGCAGTAATGACTCCTGAAACATATTTGCGGGGGACCGCCAGTAGCTAACAGCA
>CAXBEL010000302.1:0-4046 GCA_963974735.1 uncultured Flavobacteriaceae bacterium
CGGTGATTATTGGGTATTGCACACTGGTTCTGGGACTCTCCTGGATGATAGGTGGTATTCTAAGTAAGAAATTTACACCGGTTGCCTTCGCAAAAAAAATACGCTTAGTTTCCTTAATACAGTTGGTAATTATTGGGGTGTTTATCACGCTCGCCGGCTTTGTAGATAATCTGGTGTTGCTTATCGGTTTTGCCTTTTTTATTCACATCTGCTCGGGCTTTTTGTTTACCAACTACTTTACCCAAAATATGATTTTCTTTCCGGGAAATGCTGGTATCGCAGGCGGACTAATGGGTGGTTTGCTCTATATCATCACTTCTATAGGGAGTTTTGCAATCTCTACCTCCGGCGAAATAAACACGACATTCGATATGTCGTTGCGTTATCTAATGATCGCGGTACCGCTGGCAGCAGTGCTCTATTTCTCACTACGCTATTTAAAAAAAAGGGAGCTACGGAAGCGGGTTATTCGTTAAGGTTTATTAGAGGTGAAAAGTCAATATTGTAGATTTGAATGTCACATCGAGCGCAGTCGAGATGCAGATCGAAAACTACAACATACGAGATCTACGTCATGCTGAACTTGTTTCAGCATCGCATCCTGCTTGGGCGGAAGGGCTTGTACGAACCTAAATACAAACCGAATAGAAGCTTCAAGATTTTTTTAAGGAGGCTTGAACAAGCTATTTATTTCTACTCGTTAGGAACTATAATTTTTTTAATAAGCCTTTTCTAGCTGATATTCTTATTTCTCTTTCTCTTGCTAAAATTTTAAGAATTTTTGAAGGATTAAATTCTAAGTGACGACTATTCATCATTGCTTGAGTATCAAAAATACTTGAGTGAATTTCTTCAATGACACTTTCTACTATATCAATTAGCTTTAAAGTCTGTTCGAATGTCGGAGTATCTAAACCCTTTTTTTCTAAATAGCCATCCGTGTGTGCATAAACTTTATCTCTAAGTTTAATAATTAAGTTAATCGTTTCTCTGCTTTCTTCAATATTAGTGTACCAATTGTTTATCTTATTTTGAGATATTTCAAAACCACTGAAATGTCCATTTTTTTCCAGTTTTTTAATGAAGTGAAATATATTAAACTTATCACGATTTTTTGAATTACTAAAAAGTTTTGATAATTCAATTACAGCATTTTGCCATAGGGCTTGAGCTATAAATTGAAAGTCACGTGATGTTCTTAAATATTCAAGTTCTTCTTTAGTATCAGGTTTATGTAAATAAAAAGAGTATTTTAAAAATCGTTTTGCGTTAATTGAAATTTCCCATATCTCCCAAATAATATCTTTAACATCTTCCTTTTTTCCCATTTTTTTGTAATTGTTGTTAATTAACTACATTAAATTAATTCTGCTTATATTTTGAATAATTTTGGGCTAATCAATCTTATTTTTCAATAAATCTGTTTTTCTAATTTCAAATTGCTCAGGACTTATAATACCTAGTTCCAATTTTTCTTTTTCTATCTTCAGAAGTTCTAAAATTTCATTTTCAGTAAGTCCAACTATAATTTCTTTACTTGCTAAGGCTTTTTCAATGTCAACAGAAAAAAACTGCCCATCCTCATTGCTAATTTGAATGTATGGTATAAAGCCTTTTCGTTTATTCCCTGCTATACTAATCGCTATAATTTTACAATTTCCATTTAACAGTTGATTTTCAGTAACTGACATAGGAAGATATCCCAAACCTTGATATATGTATATATTTTTGAAAGTTAGGTCTGAAGGTTTTCCAATTTTAATTACATCTCCAATTTTAAAAAAAATTGAATCTTTTGACAAATAGGAGTTGTAGTCACTTCTTTTATAATTTTGGTCAAAATCCGCATGATAAGTCAAATTTTGTCCCGCGCAAATCGATGAGATAAGCATAAATATACTTAGAAATCTATTCATTTATGTAGTATATATTTTAACATCTAATTATTCAGTCTTTAAATCTACCACATTCCCCAATTTAAAAATACAGATTCTCGTAATCAACTGATTTAAAACAAAAAAGAAATAAAAATACTCAAAATCAATCTCACCTATTTCGTCTATAATTTCGATTGTTTGTATAATTCTATTATACTAAATCAATTTAACTGAAAGCCCGGAATTAATCTCAGGTAAAAGTCTTGGTGCAACACCAATATTATCTCTTAAGTCAGTTAATAACTCACTAGCGTTTATTTGAGTTCCTATTAATGCTTCAGATTCAGCTCTTGACCAACTTGAATCTCTTGCTCTATAGACTTCAACAACTTCATCTCCTTTTTTAATAGCTTCTAGACATACTGCTCGTATATAAAATCTATCAAATTCACTTTGAGATAGTAAAACTGAAGCATTTGATGGCACTTTTTTTAACTTCCCATTTACTTCTTCTTTAAGATTGAAAAACTCTTGTAAATTTTCTGAAAGCTCTTTTTCAGTTTCATTTAGCGCCGATTTCTTTAGTAAATCAGGGAAGTTTAGCTTACCTTCTTCATTTAGCCTAGTACTTATATATAGTTTGTGATTTTGAATATCTGAATTGATTTCAGATATCATTTTTTCCCTAATAGGGATTGTTAGGTTTTGAAAATTAAAGTCAGCCATTATTTTTAGATTTTTAAAGTTTTAAGAATTATATATTCATCTATATTTATAAGAACTAAATCTACCAAATTCCCCAAATCTCCAAGTACAGATTCCCGTAATCAATTGATTTGAAACTAAAAAAGGGGATAAATCCGCTATTTTGTTTTTACAGATCCGGTGCAGGCATCACCTTCTTCTATGCCTTGAAGCCAGATTTTTAATTTATCAACTCGCTCCTGGGTTAAAGCTTCTAGATAACTTGCGCTACATACCGGCTGTATACTTCCATAGTGATTGCCTGCATACGCGGGATACTTCATTTCAAGTTCTGCATCTCTAAATTGTATCCAGAGTTTCTGAGCAGTTCTTAAGTTTTTAATGAAGAGCGTGTCGTGCTTATATTCTTTTAAAATATCTTGATAAACCTTATTGAGTTCGTCATCAACTTTTTGTAACGACTCATAGGCCGTTATATTCATTTCAGATTGGTTTTGTGAAAAACCACTTAAGGAAATGGTAAGTAACAAAAATGTAAATAGGTGTTTCATAAGTAGGTGTAGTTTTAATATTCATTCTATCACAAATTATTCATCAAAGAAAAATTCGTGAATATTAATAAGATCACCTCGACCAATTTGTATGAGATTCATAGTTTCTTTTAAGTAAATACCTAGAGATCTTTCGTTATAAATAAATTTCATATCTGGTGAATAATCTGTAACTAGATACATATCTCCTTCTATTTTATAAAAATCAATATCTTCTCCTTTTTTAGCTTTCACACCTCTATTCACAACTTTCCCATTTTCAAGTGCTTCCCGTATTAATTGTTCATTTTTTTCTCCTGATGCCACCTTAGTATAAGATGTCATCATATTCATCCATTCTTTACTATCGTATAAAAACCACTTTACCTTATTGAAATCAATACCATACTCATTTATCCATCCATAACTCGTGAAACCAAATAATACACGTTTTTCACCTAAAATGGGCTTATCATCAACTAAATCAAATTCTCTAATTTTAAATGTAATTACAGATGTAGCAGACATATCTTTGAGTTTTTTCCCATCAAAGTCTAATGTTTTTAAAGAGAACTGATTAAATTGTGGATGATTTGTTAATAACCATTCTGTTGCTGTCAATTCGGCTTGTTCTTTCATTTGTTCAACAGCAGCTATGCCAGCTCCTAGAGCTAGAAGACCTCCTGCAACTGCTGCGATTGCATCTCCATCACTTTGAGCTTTTACATTATTAGGTATAATTAATAAAATAGTAATTGCAAGTGTAAATAGGTGTTTCATTATATAAAAATTAGATTAGTAGGTGGAAAAATACATTTCTAAAAACAATTTGCTTTACAGATTTCCATAATCTATTGGTTTCAAAATAATAACACTATTCCTCTAACACACCACTACCTCTCGCACAAGTATATGAAGTACTAAATATCATTCT
>CAXBEL010000303.1:0-4043 GCA_963974735.1 uncultured Flavobacteriaceae bacterium
AGATGCTGAACCCAGCCGGTTTATAGAAGAGATAGATGAGGTCTATCTGGATATTCAAACTCCTATGGAATCTTATAGATATAAACCTCTTGTGGATAGTGATATTTTTGGGGACGTAGATAAAAGTAAACTAAGGCTTAAGAAACCAGTAAGTGGTTCTCCACCTCAGGCTCATAAACCCACAGAGGCTCAACTGCGTAAGCTAAGAAAACTGAAACCCGATTCTATAACAACCCGATCTACTCCAGATTTGGCAGAAAAACTTCAGCAAGGAACTCGAGTAGAGCACTCCAGATTTGGAAAAGGACAGGTTTTAAAGATGGAAGGCGTAGGGCAGGATCAAAAAGCTGAGATCAATTTTGAAAATGGAGGTATCAAAAAGCTATTACTTCGGTTTGCGAAATTAAAGGTGTTGAATTAAGCCAATTAAATTACATTTATTTTTAGGCATAGAAGCCTTTCTTTCTACATCTGTAGCTGTAGAACATAACTCTATGATTTTACAAAGGTGATTGTGGTATTTTCCCGCTGGGTTCTTACTGTTCCATTATCGTTATAAGGAAGAATGAAAAATTCTTCAAAAGTAGCTATCAATGTATTGCCAGAAATGCTTCCGGTGGCTTTATAATCTAAAAAGGAAACAAGAAGCTCATCGTCCTCCATGGTATAAGTGGCTTCTACCAAGATAGGATCAACACAGTGAAATGTATAATTATCAGGGAGTTCTAGACTTATGTCAGTTAGAGAATAAAAAATTTCCACGGTTCCACTTTCGTAAAAAGTGATGTAATTATCTGAATAACATTGACTCTCAGCAAAAATATTAGTAGAAGTTGTACCATCGTTATTAAGGTCAAAAGAACGATCGACGTTTAGGGCGGTCATCTCCCAAGTACCCATAACAGGACTGTCTTGAGGACTGCTATCATCGTCTGAAGAGCAGGAGGATATAATAAATAGAAAACTTAAAAAAAGAATGGTGTTTAGGTTTTTCATGGTTTTTGATTTTTATTGTTACTATTTAGTAATCGAAAAAACCACAATTTGTCATCATAATTAGAGCTTGCTCTATGAATAGTAAAACCTTTATTTATAGAAAGCTAAGTATTTCCATCACTTCGCAAACAAAGTCACAGAAGCCAAAATGGCTTTTGCATCAAGATCTGTATTTAGCGTGTCATCTGTTAAAAGAGCGGGTAGTTTTTGTTTTTCATATTCCATCATGGCCCAGCTACCTTCGTTATATTCCAAAGCGGTTAGATTTTCAATCCAGTCCCCACTGTTGAGGTAAAGACATTCTCCACCTTTGTATTCTATTTTACGCATTTGTGGTTGATGAATGTGACCGCAAATGACATAATCAAATTTATTTTCTATAGCCAGTTGAGCAGCCGTTTCTTCAAAGTTGGTGACAAAACTCACTGCTTTTTTAACGCTGTTTTTTATCTTTTTAGAAAGTGAATATTTGGGGCGTCCCATTTTCGTCAGACACCAATTTAGGAATCGATTAAAGAGAATCAGAAAATCATAGCCCCAGCCGCCTAGTTTTGCAATCCATTTGGTATGCTGAATGGAAGCATCAAAAACGTCTCCATGAAAGATCCATGCTTTTCTACCATCCAGATTGAGAACCAGCTTATCAATTACAGAAATATTACCCAATTTAACAGGACTGAATTTTCTTAATTTCTCATCGTGGTTACCGGTTATATAATAGACGCGTGTACCTTTGGTAGCAAGTGCCATTATTTTTTTAATAACCTGTAAATGTGATTTGGGAAAATAGCGCTTTCTAAATTGCCAGATGTCAATAATATCTCCGTTAAGCACCAGAGTTTTTGGTTTTATACTTTGTAGATAATCCAGTAATTCTTTAGCATGTGAACCATACGTGCCTAGATGAACATCAGAAAGTACAACGAGTTCTACTTTTCGTTTCAAACTTATCTATTTTTATCAAAGAACACCTATTTATGTTACCCCAATCTTATTTTAAGTTTAAATTAAAAACTGCTTTTAACAGAGTTATGCACAAATAGCTATAAGAACCTGCTATTATTTAGCGAAAACCTATTATTTTCGTCCCACAAATACAAGTTATGGCTGGAAATTCCTTTGGAAAATTATTTAAGCTTACCACTTTTGGGGAATCTCATGGGGAAGCAATAGGTGGAATTATAGATGGTTGTCCTGCTGGTCTGGAGTTGGATTTAGATCTTGTACAGTTGGACATGGAGCGTCGCAAACCCGGCCAATCAAAGATTGTTACGCAACGAAAAGAACCAGATGCAGTGCAGTTTTTCTCTGGAATTTTTGAAGGAAAAACAACGGGGACACCCATTGGTTTTAATATTATAAATACCAATCAAAAGTCTACAGATTACAGCCATATAAAAGATACGTATCGCCCATCACACGCAGATTATACCTATGACAAAAAATATGGCGTACGTGATTATCGTGGCGGTGGTCGCTCTTCTGCTCGGGAAACGGCTTGTCGCGTTGCTGCGGGAGCCATTGCAAAGCAAGTGTTAAAAGACATTAAAATAAATGCTTTTGTAGATTCGGTAGGGGAGATAAGAATGGATACGCCTTATCAAGAATTGGATTTTTCTAACATAGAATCTAATGACGTGCGTTGCCCAGATCCTGTTTTTGCTAAGGAGATGATTGATAAAATCAAAGAAATTCGCAAGGCGGGAGATACTATAGGGGGTACCGTGATGTGTGTTATTCAAAATGTCCCTGTTGGACTTGGTGAGCCTGTTTTTGATAAACTTCACGCAGAACTGGGAAAAGCGATGCTTTCTATTAACGCTGTAAAAGGTTTTGAATACGGGAGCGGTTTTGATGGCGCAAAAATGAGAGGAAGTGATCATAACGACCTTTTTAATGAAGATGGTACAACTAAAACTAATTTGAGCGGTGGGGTACAAGGTGGAATAAGCAACGGTATGGATATTTATTTTCGAGTAGCGTTTAAGCCTGTAGCGACTATCATGCAAAATCAGCCCACAATAGATAAAGAAGGAAACCCGGCAGAGATGCAAGGCAAAGGACGCCACGACCCTTGTGTAGTCCCAAGAGCCGTACCTATTGTAGAAGCAATGGCTGCACTTGTTCTGGCTGATTACTTTTTATTGGATAAAACCTCAAAAATTTAGGGTTTAAACAACTTTATTTTAAATACTAAACTTAGCTACCTTTAGCAACACGCATAATACTTAGACTACATGAAAAAAATTGCACTACACTGGAAGATAATAATAGGATTGGTTTTAGGTGTTATTTGGGCATTGCTTTCAAGTTCCCTGGGATGGAGTGAGTTTACAATAGACTGGATTGCGCCATTCGGTACCATATTTATCAATTTGTTAAAATTGATAGCAGTACCGCTGGTTTTATTTTCTATTATTAATGGTGTAGCTAATATAGGAGATCCTTCGAGTTTAGGTAGAATGGGAGGAAAGACCCTTCTGGCTTATCTAATTACTACAGTTCTTGCCGTTTCGTTGGGTTTGGCACTTGTTAATGTAATTAAACCAGGAAAACTTGTAGATGAAAACAGCCGAATTGATAACCGTATAAGTTATGAAATATGGGCCGCTTCTGAAGGTTTACAGATTAAAGATGGAATTAATTATTTACAAGATCCTGCCTTTATGGAACGGGCAAGAGAGATTTCGGATCTTTCAAAATCTGATTTGCAAGATGCTGCGGTAAACGAAAAGATGTCTACCGCTAATGAGGCTGAAGAATCGGGGCCTTTACAACCATTGGTAGATCTTGTACCTCAGAACTTTTTTCAGGCTTTGGGAGATAATGGTCTTATGCTTCAGGTAATATTTTTTGCACTGTTTTTTGGTATTAGTCTTTTATTTATTCCAAACGACAAATCTGCACCAATTACAAAAGCAGTTGATGGTATTATGGAAGTCTTTCTTAAAATGGTTGATCTTGTCATGCAGGCTGCGCCATTTTTTGTGTTTGCACTTTTAGCTGGTGTGGTAAGTAAAATGGCAGGCGATGATTTAGGCAAGGTG
>CAXBEL010000304.1:0-4010 GCA_963974735.1 uncultured Flavobacteriaceae bacterium
TATTTGCTTCAGAAACAAAAACATCATTGTTGGGAGCTACATAAGTCCATCGTGGGTGTTCAAGACTATCTGCAAATCGGGTTACAGTAAAACCCTCTGGAGCGGTGGGTGTTTTACCTTCTGGCCATACTATTACTTCGCTTTCTTTTCTAACTGACTCTGAAGAAAATGGGGCGACCAGTTCTAAAGGTCCAACAGCAGTTTCTACTGTGGTACTGCCTTTATCTGCAATTTGTTCTTTTTTTTCGTCACTTACATGCCTCTCATTTTTGCAACTGGCAAAAAGCAATACAGTAAATAGTGGTATTAGTATCTTTTTCATCATTCTTAATTTTTGATGAAAGTTACGGTTTACCACTTTCTAAACTTTAGGAATTCAGGGCACTTAGCAAATTTTTAACAGCAACTTACCCCATTACCTTCCATAACGTGATATCTGGGATCATCTACATCGTGCTGAATAATATTTGCAAGTTTAGGAGAAGCTTTGATCATAAGCTCTTGGCACTCTTCGCTTAAGTGTTTTATTTTGAGATTTTTTCCGGCAGAGTGGTATTTTTCGGTAAGCGAGAAAAGAGCTTCCAGTGCAGAGTGGTCGCTTACTCGTGATTCCATAAAATCAATTTCTACATTCTCAGGATCATTGGTCACATCAAATTTAGAATTGAAAGCCTGGATACTTCCAAAGAATAAAGGTCCCCATATTTCGTACACCTTAGTTCCATCCTCTTTAATGTGCTTACGCGCTCGGATGCGCTGCGCACTTTGCCAGGCGAAAACTAAAGCACTTACGATTACCCCAGCAATTACCGCAATTGCAAGATCAAAGATTACTGTAAGTGAGGAAACAAGAATAAGAACGATTGCATCTGCATAAGGTATCTTAGGAAGAATTCTAAAACTAGACCAGGCAAAAGTCCCGATAACCACCATAAACATTACGCCTACAAGCGCTGCAATAGGGATTTGCTCAATTAAGCCGCTGGCAAAAAGAATAAACATTAATAGAGTTACAGCCGCTACAATTCCTGAAAGGCGGGTACGCCCTCCCGATTTAATGTTGATAATAGATTGACCTATCATGGCACAACCTCCCATACCTCCAAAGAATCCAGTAACGATATTTGCTCCACCTTGTGCGATACATTCCCTATTAGAATTTCCTCTTGTCTCAGTTAACTCATCGATTAAGTTAAGTGTCATTAAAGATTCAATAAGACCAATGGCAGCAAGAATCAAGGAATAGGGTAATATGAATTTTAAAGTTTCCAATGTAAATGGGATTTTAGAAAAAATCTCCGTTTGAAAAATTGGTAATCCACCCTTTAAACCTGCACCGCCACCATCACGGATAAAGGAACCTACTGTGGCAACATCCAAGTTTGCAAAAATGGCAATAGCCGCAACAACGATAATGGCTACTAAAGCTTCGGGTAATTTTTTAGTGATTTTAGGAAGTCCCCACATGATAAGCATCGTAAGTCCAACTAACCCTAGCATAAGGTATAATGGTAATCCTTGTATCCAGGTTTTTTCACCACCTACGTTTTCTTTAAAAAGACCTAATTGGGATAAGAAGATTACAATTGCCAATCCATTTACAAATCCCATCATTACAGGATGCGGAATTAATCTCACAAATTTACCAAGCTTAAAAACACCAGCCAGCATCTGAAAAATACCCATTAAAATAACAGTTGCAAAAAGATAGTACAGTCCAAGATTTTCACTTTCTGGACCCATATCGTTTCCTTCTGCAACAAGGCTAACCATAACAACAGCCAGAGCACCTGTTGCCCCAGATATCATACCGGGACGACCACCAAACGCAGCAGTAATCAAGCCGATCATAAATGCGGCATAAAGGCCTACAAGTGGATCAACTCCTGCTACAAAAGCAAAAGCGACAGCTTCTGGAACCAGTGCTAATGCTACGGTAAAACCACTTAAAATATCATTTTTGGCATTGGTTGCCCTTTTGCGTATAAATTCAGTCATGGGGGGTGAATTTTAGAAGCGGCAAAAGTACGCTTATTTCTTAGAAGGGCAAAGTCGGTAATTATATGATAATCAAGGGGCATAAAAAAAGCCGAATCAATAATTTTGACTCGGCTTTTTTCAAAAGTTGATTAGAACTTTTGTTAGCTATTTTTTATTTTGTTGTTTTTTAATAGTCTCCTCATTAATATCTACCTTATTCGTTTTTTGATTACGATTTCCAGTAGGATTGGTAGGAGTCGTTTGTTCTTCTTTTCGTTCAAATTTTTTATCTGGCATAATATCTATTTTATTTTACCTCAAGATACCAACTATAAGCGTTAAAATGTAATAACAGATTATTAAAGGATGGTTAAAGGTTTGAAAATTAATGTTTTTAGTAATGCGAATTATCTGATTTTCCTAATGAAATCACCAACCTTATCAGCACCATTCTCGGTTAGATGCTTAATAAACGCAGAACCAATAATAGCTCCTTTTGCCTTTGTTGTTGCACTGCTGAAAGTTTCGGCATTATTAATACCAAAACCTACAATCTGAGGGTTCGTTAAATTAAGGGCGGCAATACGGTCAAAATAATCCGTTTGTGCTGACCCAAAACCTTGAGTTTTTCCTGTGGTACTCGCACTGCTCACCATATAGATAAAGCCATCTGAAGCCGCGTCAATCTGTTTAATGCGCTCATCTGAAGTTTGAGGCGTTATAAGAAACACATTTAAAAGCTTGTGCTTATCAAAAATTGGTTTATAATGTTCTTCATATTCCGCCAGAGGAAGATCTGGAAGTATTAATCCGTCAATGCCTATTTCTTCACATTTTTCGCAGAATTTTTGAACTCCATATTGCAAAACAGGATTAAAATACCCCATTAAAATTAAGGGAATAGACACCGATTTGCGGATATCTTTAAGTTGCTCAAAAAGTTTGCTAGTGGTCATTCCGTTTTTAAGAGCTTGTGTTGAACTCTCTTGTATGGTAGGCCCATCTGCTAAAGGATCACTAAAAGGTAAACCTATTTCTATCATATCAACACCACTTTTTTCCAGATCCTCAATAATCTGAACAGTGTCATTTATACTGGGATAGCCTGCTGTAAAATATATAGATAATAGCTTTTTATCTTCCGCTAATTTTTGTTTGATTCTATTCATTGTAGAATTGTTGATATGCCCTCTCAATTGCTCGTGAGATGACAGATTTATGCTAGGTTGAAGTGTTCTATGTATGTATTTAAATCTTTATCGCCACGGCCACTTAGATTGACAACGATAACATCATCCTTCTTAAATTTTCGGTCTTTAAAAATGGCTAAAGCGTGAGCCGTCTCTATAGCAGGAATAATTCCTTCAAGTTTACTAAGCTCAAGTCCGGCTTGCATCGCATCATCATCTGTCACAGAAATAAATTCACCGCGGCCACTTCTAAATAAGTGCGCATGCATAGGTCCCACTCCTGGATAATCGAGCCCTGCAGAAATAGAATACGGTTCAGTTATCTGCCCATCATCTGTTTGCATTAAAAGTGTTTTGCTCCCGTGTATTATTCCTTCTCTACCTAAAGCTGAGGTGGCAGCACTTTCTCCGGTATCAATTCCTTTTCCTGCAGCTTCCACAGCAATGATTCCTACTTCTGTATTGTCCAGATAATGGTAATATGCACCAGCGGCATTACTCCCTCCACCTACACAAGCCACAACAAAATCGGGAGCTTCACGACCCTCCTTTTCCTGTAATTGTTTTTTTATTTCTTCTGAAATCACACTCTGAAAACGTGCAACCATATCTGGATAAGGATGAGGTCCCACCACGCTGCCTATAATATAATGTGTATCTACAGGATTATTTATCCAGTCACGAATAGCCTCATTCGTGGCATCTTTTAAAGTACGGCTTCCAGATAATGCGGGAACAACTGTCGCGCCCAGCATCTTCATACGTGCCACATTGGGAGCTTGTCTTTTAATATCTATTTCACCCATATAGACAATACATTCCAGTCCCATCAATGCACAA
>CAXBEL010000305.1:0-3944 GCA_963974735.1 uncultured Flavobacteriaceae bacterium
AATAGGATTATTATAACTTGTAGAATCTGCTTTAATAAAAAGTGTTGTATTTCTAAATAAGCTAATATGATCTTTATTATATCCAAAATTAATGGGGTGAGAAAGATCCAATTTTGCATCAAATATAGCACCGCCTATTACCTGTGCCCCATTAAAATCGCTACGTTGTTCGAATGTGATATTCTTAGCGGGATTATCTGTTTCAACAAAAGAAATATTGAGTAAACCATTACGCTTTAACCAGCGCGCCGCATTTCGGTATCCTATAAGGGTTCCTCCTTGTTTTACCCAGCTTTTAATTGCATCTGCGGCATCTTCGTCTAAA
Source organism: uncultured Flavobacteriaceae bacterium (assembly GCA_963974735.1). Lineage (GTDB taxonomy): Bacteria > Bacteroidota > Bacteroidia > Flavobacteriales > Flavobacteriaceae > Leeuwenhoekiella. The sequence continues at coordinate 326 of CAXBEL010000305.1, forward strand.
GCGCTTGACCAACTATTGGGCAAAATGATATCTGTATATTTTGAAAGATCCGTACGATCAAAATTTCTTGTATCCAGTTTTGTGACTTTCATTGCATAACGGGTATCCAATAAATGCCAGATCTCGCCTGCGTCGTAAGACGTAATTCCTTCGCCTACCACTAGGAAATTTTCGTGGGTTCCAAAGGTCTTAAATTTGGCACTGCCAAGATCTATTCCTTGCGTAAGACCTGTTTTTACAGCAATGATATCTAAATGAGATTCTTGAGAAACCTCATTTAAAAATTCCTGCATTTCCTGGGCATTTAACTTTTGATTTTGAACAGGTATAAGTATTGTGCCATAATCATATTCTTTACCTTGTACATTAAAAGGTTGCAGACCTACTTTGGCTCTTAAGCCTTTTTCTAAAATTTGATTTAATGCTTTAGGTGCATAATATTCTCCCCAAGGCATTAAAAACGCATAAGTACTTTCGGTTACAGGCTGTGGCTTTTTAATTTCTAAATCAGTGATTTCTTTACCCATCAAACTTGCCGGTGCATTATCATTAAAATCAAGATTAAAAGCGAGTTGTAAGCTCCACGCAGAAATATCATAAAAAAGGCTGTCTGTAAAAGTTGTACGTTTTTCAAACATAGCTTGGAGCAAACGACTATGCTTTTGGTTTTTTGGGACTATATAGCTAGAAGTCTTTTTAAACGATTTTTCATCTTGAGTAAAATCTTTGGTAGGCTCATAAATATTAATATGTTGTCGTTTTAATATTTCGGCTAGATGGTAGGCTCGCGCCGAATCATTTTCACTGCCAAAAATATATGCGTTACTGCCTGCCTCATTTCTAGAATTATTATAAAAGTCACGCTGATAATTTAATATTTTAACGCGCATATTTTTAGCCGCTTCCAGTGTAGAAAGAAATGCAGTAAACTGGTTGCGGATCGTGAAGGGAAAGGTAAGAAGACCATTATCTGTTTCTTGTGCGTGTCCTCGAGAACTTGCCTGCTCAAAAAGAATCCCGATACTTCCATTAATGTCGGGAAATGTAGAACCTTTCCCGTAATAAAAGTCATCATAGCTTTCTTCAGTAAAATAAAATGAGCCTAGTTTATCAAAGGCAGCTGCATGATAATTTCCTATTTCTTTTGTAAGTTCTTGATTGAGGGTAGGAGTTAAAGGGTGTGTACGTGATTGTATACCTGGTTGAAAGAAAAAAGAAGCGTTACTTCCCATCTCGTGATGATCTGTAAGGATATTGGGATACCAATCGTGAAATGTTTTAATCCTTGCTCTGGATTCTGGTAATTGTACGGGTAACCAATCTCTGTTCATATCAAACCAATAATGATTTGTGCGACCTCCTGGCCATACTTCATCATATTCACGATCTTGGGGATCTGGATTAATGTTCTGACTTTTATTTGTATTGGCCCAATAAGCAAAACGCTGTAGGCCATCTGGATTAAAAGCTGGGTCAAAAAGTATAACCGTATTTTCTAATAAATCGTCAATTTCTCGTCCTTGAGCAGCTGCTAGATAATAAACTGCAAGTAGACCTGCATTTGCCCCGCTGGGTTCGTTACCGTGTATGGACATGCCTTGATAGGTTACTATGGGCATATCTGCAGTATTTAAAGAAGAGGAACCATTTTCTGTTAATGCTACATGCTGTTTTTTAATATTTTCTATATTACTTTGGTTCTCTGGAGAAGTTATAGTCAATAACAGGAGAGGCCTTCCCTCGAAAGTTTGTCCACGATCTTCAATAGTAATACGTGGGGAGGCTTCTGCCATTTGTCTCATATACGAAACTAATTTATCGTGGCTTACGTGCCAGGTTCCAGGCACCCAACCTAAAATTTCTTGAGGAGTGGGTATGTTACTGTCATAAGTAACATCTTGAGGGAGATAGTATTCCAAAGTAGGTTTACCATCCTGAGCAGAAAGACTAAATAAAGTGCAAAAAAAGAGCAGAAATAAGAGTAGGGAACGCGTCATAAATAAAATTTTGTGAGAAACCTTCAATCTTTGGATTAATTTGATCTTCCTTTTTAAAGCAAATCCAAAACTGATATGTGAATATAAAAAAACCGCTACACATAGGTAGCGGTTTTTAATACATTAGATGATTTAATCTTAAATATCATCAAAACTTACGTCAGTAAAAGTTTTTGCAGATACGTCAGATACTGGTTCTTCTAAATCTTCGGTTTCTTGGTTTTTACTGTAATCGCTTTGGTGGCGTTCGCTGATAACTTCTTCACCTTTTTCATCCCGAATGTAATCGGTCATCTCATTCAAAATTTCAGTGAAACCATCAAAATCTTCCTTATAAAGATAGATTTTGTGCTTTTTGTAGTGAAAAGACCCATCGTCATTTGTGAATTTTTTACTCTCAGTAATAGTTAAGTAATAATCACCGGCACGCGTAGAACGTACATCAAAAAAATAAGTACGCCTCCCGGCTCTTAGGACTTTTGAGAATATTTCATCATTCCCCTTCATGTCAGTATTGCTCATAATTTAATTTTTAATAATAGTCTTGCTATGGTCAAAAATGGCAAAAATTTCTAAAGTGAACAAAATTTACTTCATTTCTTTTTCACTCAATTGCTTCTGGTAAAGTTCTTGGTAATAGCCCGATGCGTTTATAAGTTGAGAATGTGTACCTTCTTGAATGATTTTACCCTCGTCAAGAATGATTATTTTATCAGCATTTTTAGCCGAAGAAATACGGTGACTTACAATAATTGTGGTTTTTTGCTTAGAAATTTTTCTAAGATTAGATAATATTTCTTCTTCGGTTTCTGTATCTACAGCAGAAAGACTGTCATCAAATAGAAAAATACGAGGATCTTTAATTATTGCACGGGCAATGGAAACACGTTGCTTTTGCCCTCCTGAAAGTGTAACACCCCGTTCACCTAGTATGGTGTCATATCCTTTACTAAAATCGATTATGTTTTTATGAACCACGGCATATTTTGCTGCACTTATAACTTCATCTTCTGTTGCATCTCTTTTGCCAAATTTTATATTCTCTTTTATGGTATCACTAAAAAGAAAAGCATCTTGTGGAACATAACCTATGCTCGTACGAAGATCGTCTAGATTTAATTTTTCTATTGGTTTTTCATCTATTGCAATTTCACCTTTTGTTACATCATACAAGCGCCCAATGAGTTCAAGGACAGTAGACTTACCAGATCCCGTTTTACCAATTATGGCAAGTGTTTCCCCTTTTTTAACGGTAAAGGAAACATCCTTTAATGCTGTAATATTAGTATCCTCGTAGGTGAAACTCACATTTTTAAAAGCTATATCCCCACTTACTGGAGTAGATTCTTGGATATGATTTACAATCTCAGGTTTTTCATTCAGGAATTCGTTTATACGTTTTTGAGAGGCCTCTGCTTGTTGAACAAGAGAAGTAATCCATCCTACAGAAGCGACTGGCCAGGTAAGCATATTCACATAAATTAAAAACTCTACAATTACTCCCAGATCAGGTATTGTCCCATCTATATATTGTCTTCCGCCTATATAAATGACCAGTAAGTTACTTGCACCTATAAGTGCAATCATTAAGGGAAAAAAGAATGCCTGCACTTTTACCAGGT
>CAXBEL010000306.1:0-3936 GCA_963974735.1 uncultured Flavobacteriaceae bacterium
CGTCAGGAGTCCCGAAAATTTGATATTAATAATATTGTTCCTATGTATGAAGAGGTGTATGAAAAGGCTTTAATTAAGGAAAAACAACTGTAATTGGATATCTAAGCATTAAAATAAAAATCCCCGTTATGATTGCATAACGGGGATTTTTATTTGAAACTTAGTTTATTTAGAATTGGTATCTAATACCTAGTGCGATATCCAGATCAAGATCATCACTGTAATCGTCAAAGCCTATTTCAGGTCTAAAGTCAAGCGATAAGATTAATGGTATATCAAAGTTATATTCAATACCTATATCACCAGCCACAAAAGCAAAGAAATCATCGTCATCATTATTAATATTGTCATTAAAATCTCTATTTCCTAAACCTGCACCTGCACCTGCATACCAGTTAAAACCTCCATCTATATTCCAAACCCACTGGTATAAACCAGCTAAACGATATGCATCATAATCGTCATTATTTCTCCAACCCAAATCTATTTCTAGTCGGTGGTTGTCTCCCAATCCACGTTGATAGGAGATTTCCGTACCAAAACCGTCACTATCTCCAAGACGGAGTCCTAAAGCATTATTTGCTATATCCTGAGCTTCCGCTTGAAATAAACATCCTGTAACAAACAGGGCACATAAAAATATTTTTTTCATAATTGATTGGATTTATTGTTAATGTGACAAATGTATCCGTTAGAGCAATCTGTTGGCTTTGCAGACTAGCTAATATTTTGTTAAGCTTGTTTAAAGGATTGTTAAGCTGCCATAAACAATATTTGTACTTTTGAGTAATGAATGAAGACCTACAGAAAGCCTTATTGCAACTTGCACTAACTCTTGAGGGAGAATTATATTTTGATGAACTTCACAAGACGATTTATGCTACAGACGCTTCGGTGTATCGCAAGATACCTTTAGCGGTAGCCTTTCCAAAATCTACCGAAGATATTAAGGTTTTAATTGTCTTTGCTAAAGCAAATAAGACTTCCTTAATTCCACGGGCAGCAGGTACATCCTTAGCAGGACAATGTGTAGGAGATGGTATTGTGGTAGATATGTCAAAGTATTTCACCAAGATAATTTCTTTGGACAAAGAGAATAAAACCATCACTGTTCAACCCGGTGTAATCAGGGATGAGCTCAACCGTTATCTAAAACCTCATGGGCTATTTTTTGGGCCCAACACTTCTACTTCAAACAGATGTATGATAGGAGGTATGGTAGGTAATAATTCTTCTGGAACCACTTCAATTCAGTATGGTGTTACGCGTGATAAAGTTGTTCAGGTAAAAGCAATTTTAAGTGATGCAAGTGAAGCTGTTTTTGAATCTATAAGAGCTGATGAATTCTCCCAAAAGCGGAAGCTGAAAACCCTTGAAGGTAAAATATATAAATCTGTTCATAAGCTTTTATCGAGTGAAAAGGCAATACAAGAAATACAAGATGAGTTTCCTAAGCAGGAAATCCATAGGCGTAATAATGGTTATGCGCTGGATGAATTAATTAGGGCAGATGTTTTTAATGAAGACCATACAGATCAATTTAACTTCTGTAAGCTTTTATCAGGAAGTGAAGGTACTTTAGCTTTTACAACAGAAATAACCCTTAAACTTAATAATCTCCCACCGGAGCACGGAGTAATGGTGGCAGCTCATTTTGAAAGTATTTCAAAATGCCTACAGGCCGTTGCTCCCGTAATGGAGCATAAGCTTTATGCCTGCGAAATGATGGATAAAGTGATTCTTGATTGTACATTAAATAATCGGGAACAACAGAAGAACAGATTTTTTATTCAGGGAGATCCAGCCGCTGTATTGTTGTTAGAAGTTCGAGCTGAATCTTTAAAAAATGCAATCGCTCAGGCAGAAGAAGTTATGGCAACTTTAAAATCTTCGGGTTTAAGTTATGCATATCCACCTTTAGAGGGTACTCAAATAGACCAGGCGCTTGAATTGCGTAAAGCGGGACTTGGACTATTAGGGAATATAGTTGGTGATCGCAAAGCTGTTGCCTGTATAGAGGATACGGCAGTTGCCTTAAAAGATTTATCTAATTATATAGAAGAATTTACGCAACTGATGGATGGCTACAATCAGGATGCGGTATATTATGCTCACGCTGGGGCTGGAGAATTACATCTAAGGCCTATTCTAAATCTTAAGAAAGGAGATGATGTCAAACTTTTTAGAAAGATTACTACAGATGTCGCTCATCTTGTTAAGAAGTATAATGGCTCAATGAGTGGTGAACATGGCGATGGCATTGTACGGGCAGAATTCATCCCAATGATGATAGGTAAGTCTAATTACAAACGGGTTAAAAAAGTCAAAAAAATATTTGATCCAGAAAATATATTCAATCCTGGGAAAATTGTGAACGCTTTACCTATGGATGGTCAGTTGCGCTATGAGGTAGATCGCGAAGAACCCAAGTTGAAGACCTTGATGAATTTTGAGGATTCTCAAGGTGTGCTTCGGGCTGCTGAAAAATGTAATGGAAGTGGTGATTGCAGAAAATCACCTGCAGCAGGAGGCACAATGTGTCCTAGTTATAGGGCAACCCGAAATGAAAAGGATACTACCCGTGCGAGAGCGAATGCCTTACGTGAGTTTTTAACCAATTCTGAGCATAAGAATAAGTTTAACCACAAAGAACTTAAGGAGGTTTTTGATCTTTGTCTAAGTTGTAAAGCCTGTGCCAGTGAGTGTCCCAGTAATGTGGATGTGGCTGCTTTAAAAGCTGAATTTGAATACCAATATAAAAAGCAAAACGGAAGCTCTTTACGCACGCGTGCTTTTGCCTATAACAATCATCTAAATAAATTTGCTGCAGTTCTACCGGGATTTACAAATACCTTGTATGCTAATAAATGGTCTGGCAGGGTTATTAAAAGAATGCTGGATATTTCTCCTCAACGAAGTCTCCCACCTATTTCTAAAAAGTCATTTCGAAAAATTTCTAAATCCTTTCTGACTAAGAATCCATCTTCTCCCATAAAGGAATTATATCTTTTTGTAGATGAGTTTACAAATTTCTTAGATTCAGGTATAGGTAAAGATGCTGTAGAATTGCTACAGGCTCTCAATTATAAGGTGAGGACTGTGAAGCATCCAGAGAGTGGAAGATCTTTTATATCTAAAGGATTTTTAAAAGAAGCTCGAGGGGTCGCTAATAAAAATGTTGAAATTTTTAAAGATATAATTGATAAAGAGCATCCGCTTATAGGGATTGAACCTTCTGCAATATTAAGTTTTAGGGATGAATACCCAAGATTGGTTAAAGATGTTGCAGCGGCAAAAGTTCTTGCAGCAAATACTTTTCTCATTGATGAATTTTTGCATAACGAAATTAAAGCAGGGAACATATCTTCAGCTAATTTTACTAAGGAAGAAAAACGTATTAAGATTCACGGGCATTGTCATCAGAAATCCCTTTCTTCTATAGAGCATACTTTTGCGATTCTCAATTTACCAGAGAATTTTAAACCCACTATAATACCTTCTGGATGTTGCGGAATGGCTGGAAGTTTTGGTTATGAGAAAGAACATTATGAAGTAAGTATGCAAATAGGAGAACAAACCTTATTTCCTGCTGTACGCAAAGCTGACGCAGAGACTTTAATTGCCGCACCGGGAACAAGTTGCCGCCATCAGATAAAAGATGGTACCAATAGGGCAAGTTTACACCCTATTACGATTCTAAGAAGATCCTTACTTACTAAGTAAGAATCCTAAAGCTTAGTCTATTTACCGCTATACCATACGCCACGCAACCACTGATGCTTATGCAGCCTTTTAACTAAATCATATGATAAATTATCAAGATCGGAAACTGCACTGTTCGCTAAAGCCTGTTTTTTGTTTCGCATACCAGGTATAACCGTACTCACAGCATCATTCGATAAGGGAAATTTAAGAGCCAACTGAGGCATGGTAAGA
>CAXBEL010000307.1:0-3909 GCA_963974735.1 uncultured Flavobacteriaceae bacterium
GCGCGTAGTTCTTATTTTGGCTTAATAGACCTTGCAGGCTTTAAAAAAGACCGCTTTTACCTTTATCAATCTCGATGGAGGCCTGATCATGCCATGGCGCATATTTTACCGCATTGGAACTGGCCAGATAGGCTAGGGGAGGTTACACCTGTACATGTGTTTACCTCAGGAGATGAAGCCGAGTTGTTTTTAAATGGAAAATCGCTGGGGCGAAAGCAAAAAGGAGAATATGAATACCGCTTACGTTGGGATGATGTAGTTTATGAGCCCGGAACATTAAAAGTTGTGGCCTATAAAAATGGAAAAAAATGGGCTGAAGAAATTGTAAAAACTACGAGAGAGGTTGAAAAAATAGAACTTAAGGCAGACAGAAGTACTATAAAAGGAGATGGCAAGGACCTAGCTTTTGTGACCGTGCGCATTACAGATGTTGATGGATTGACGGTGCCCACGGCTAATAATCATGTAACTTTTGAATTAGAAGGACCTGGAGAAATTGTAGCTACCGATAATGGAGATCCAACCGATATGAATGCATTTGGGTCTCATTCAAGAAACGTATTTAATGGGCTGGCGCTGGTAATTATTAAAGGGAATAAAGAGGAAGGAGCGTTGAGGTTAAAGGTTAAATGTAATGGATTAAAAAGCGATGCGATAACTATTAAAACTGAATGATTGTTGGCACTTAAATAAGTAGAAATGTAGCAGTAAAATTAGGTCACATTAAGCGCAGCCGAATGTATTGAATTGGATTTTCAATATTCTCAACTGTGCTCGAATGGACATCTTAATTATTAACAGAACGCTATTTTATTCAAATACTTCATCGTCTCCTACATATTCAAACCAATTAAAACTAGCGGTATTGTCACTAGCTTCTCCCTCAGAACTGGTGTACATAGCAAGTGTAACTCCCACAAAACCTCCTGCAACTTGCATGCTTAAATATTTAGGATCTAGACCTTCACCCAGTTGCTGCCACGTATCTTCGGCTGTTCTAAACGAGAAGGTATAGGCATCTGTACCAAAATCAATTTTGAGTTCAACAGCTTCTTCAGCTGCCTCCAATGCTGCAGATTCTACTATGGTATAGCCATCACTATTGGCTTTGCGCAGTTGAACTACTTGCTCCCCTTCCTGAAGCGACTTACAGATATAATAGTAATAACTTTCATTTTGAAAGGCTACTAATCCTGCAGATTCATTTTCGCTTTGTGCAATAAAATCTAATGAGATGCTCGCTGATCCATTTAAATGTTGTTGTCTACGCCCAATAAAACTAGGGTTTGAGGTTCCTGCCAGATCTTCGGGGCGGGTTTCTACTTGAAGCGCTCCATCTTCAAAAGAATGCCAAGGCTCGTGCACCGTGCGTAAGTACATCCAGTGATATCCTAAAGAATCGGTATCAAATTCTTCCTTAACGGTGAAGTTTCCTGTCAATGGAAAATTATCTTCATTTACCGTTACTCCTTCAGGTAAAGGGTATTTGTATTTGACACCATCACCACCAAGGTCAAAAACAGGCCAATCATCTTCCCACCTTACCGGGGTCATAAACGTTTCACGACCTGTATTGTAATGATCTGTCCCATAATCCCTACACGCTAGAAATACACCATACCACTCACCATTTTCAGTTTGTACAATATCTGCATGTCCTGCTGAGGTAATGGGATTTTCTCTTGAGGGATCTAGGTCGCGCTGGGTAAGTATGGGATTTTGATCCCAAGGTTCAAAATCAGTATTGATATCTTTGGTGCGGTATATCACTTCTGAGTGGTCTATCGCTGTACCCCCTTCTGCAGTCATTAAATAATAATACCCATTTAATTTATAAATGCGCGGGCCTTCTGCCCAAATGGGTTTTTCTGAAAGATCAACGCCGCCATTTACCAGAATACGGTTATCACTTACCACTTCAAGATTTTCCTTATCAAATTCAACCATTCTAATAGTACGGTGTCCTTGATATAAAGGCTTATTTTCTGGAGCATCACTGTTGTAAACGAGATAACTTTTATCTTCATCAAAAAAGAGACCTGGGTCAATGCCTATTACTTCTGGAAGCCACACAGGATCAGACCAAGGACCTGCAGGATCATCTGCTGTGACTACAAAATTGCCCTTACCGTCAACTACGGTGCAGGTAACATAAAAACGCTCGCCATCATAACTGATATCGGGGGCAAAAATAGCGCGCGAAACTCCAAATCCTTCAAGATCCAATTGCTCTGGGCGATCTAAAACGTGACCTATTTGTTTCCAGTTTACAAGATCTGTACTGTGAAAAATAGGGATACCCGGATAAAAAGCAAAGGTAGAATGTACCATATAATAGTTGCCTTTACCATCATCTGTAATGGCGGGATCAGGGTACCAACCTGCTAAAATAGGGTTATGATAAAAGTCTTGTTCTTCTGTAGTTGCTTCTGCTTGATCTTTAGTGGCCTTTTTATCGTTACAGCTGATTAAAATCAATGCAAGTAAGCAAAGGAATAATGATTTTTTCATGAAAGAATCTTCTGGTTATTAGCTAATAGTTATGAAATATAGCTATTTCCCTTCAGATTTATGCAATCGATTGATTCTTCCGAGAAGTATTTCTTCTTAATAAGTGTCTGAAATACATTTTAATTAACGGGAACAGTATCTATTTTCGATTTGGTCTTCCTCTTCTTATTGTTCTTCTTCTTCATTTTGTTTAGCCAAATAATAGTTCCCGTTACGGGTAAACTAGTAGCGATAAGACAAGCTAAAAAGTAAATGATCTTAGAAAATGTACCAAAAATTTGACCTGTATGAATGGGTTTTATTAATGAGGCTACCTGTACATTAAAAGGTTTATCACTAAAAAGAGCCTTGGCGAGAATTGCTCCATTTCTGTCTATAACCAATTGGTCTGCAGTAACAGGAGACCAATTTGATTCATTATACTTTCTAATACTAAAAGGTTGTTTTTCTGTAGATGGAATTCCGATTATGGTTTTTCCCTCGTAGTCTAATTCCTTATTTGATATGGAATATATTTCTGTTATTGATTTTCGTTCTGACTCTGGAAAGTCACCATTAGAATCAAATTTTTCTCCACCACGACCTCCAAAAACAGGTGTACCCAAGACTACACTACTTGCGTCGCGATACCACTCAAAAGACCAACATAGACCAGTAAGAGTCATAATGATTAGAAAAATACAGGCATAGAAACCTAGTGTATTGTGTAGATCGTGGTTAGTACGTTTCCAATTACCAGAAGTTTTAATTTTAAAACCAGGTTTAAAATTTTTCCATTTCATCTTTTTGGGAAACCACATAATTACTCCAGTAATGGAAATAAAAAGGAAAAAAATAGTAGCAAATCCTACTATGGGCCGACCTATTTTAGAATCCATCAACAACCAGCGGTGCATCCTGAACATCGTCATAAAAAACTCATCAACAGATGATTTCTGAGTCTTTTGATAAGCTCCTGTGTAAGGATCAACATAGAATAAAGTTCCGCGTCTATCTTGCTCAGAAGTCTTAACTCTAAACTCGTAGGGCTCAAGATCATCTTCTGATACTGTAATACTGGCGACGGTTCCCTCCTTGCTGAGGGTTTGATTTAAATCTTCAAAAGAGATTTTTCCACTTCCTGCAGCCACTTCCAGCTTTTCAGTAAAAAGACCTTTAATTTCTTCTTCAAAGGTTAAAAAAGTTCCGCTAAGGCAGACTAAGAAAAGAATGATTCCGCTTCCCAGACCCAACCAAAGATGAATGTCGTTTACTAACTTCTTAAAGGTGTATTTCTTTTTACTCATTACCAGATCAAATTTGACGCATTGCCGCCAAAAATAAACACTTTCATCAAGCGCTCAAAAATTATTTAGATTAATTTTAAATAAAAAATATATTATAAAAAATAAGGCCTCC
>CAXBEL010000308.1:0-3899 GCA_963974735.1 uncultured Flavobacteriaceae bacterium
AACTACCATACTATTTTAATATTATATGATAGCTTGTAACCTTATTTGACTTTTGTTCTACAAATTTGGTAAGTTTTAACCTACTTTATTCACAAGATGAATCATCTTGGGTGCTTTTACCAATTCATAATCAATGAGTTGTATTGTAATGTTTTAATAAAAACATTATATAAACATAATACCAAAGACTATTAAAAAAAATTAGGAATACCTATAAATTGAAACACCCAAGTTGGGATAACTTGGGTGTTTTACTCATCAATATCTTCCATCCGTTTTTCTAGATTTTCTTTAAGTGAATCCAGAAATTTGGTTCTTCCTTTTTTCCGCATCCTTATCTCTAAAAATGCCCGGTAGTAATCTCCTAAATCTATTTTAAATATACGTTCTACTACCCGAGCAATATCCTTAATGTCAACTGTTCCGTTATTAATAACATCTGTGCTATGCAATGCGTAAATAAGCTCAATTAGATTAACCTTTTGGCTAGTCCATGTAATGTTAGTTCGCTTTTGCATAGCTGCTAAATCAACACTATTGACATTATTGCTTTCTAGTCTATCAATTTCTCTTTTTAGATAGACTATAAGCAGGTCATATGCTATTATAGTAGCGACTGTACTATCATGACTGGTAGAAAATTCATCATCAGTTAAACAGTGAAAATTATCTGGAAATAAGCGGAAATCGGCTTTACCCCTAATGAAATACTGTTTATCGAGAAAGCTTGAGCCCCTTCGGTAATAATGATAAAAATCAAGATTTTCATTGAAATAGTTCTGTAACCTATCAATATGCATATTAAAATATTTTACCTGAGATTTGTTACTGCCTCTTGGCCGTTTACTTTCAATGGTAAAAAGTTTAATATAATAAATAAGTTTACTCGATATTTGAGGCTTAATCTGTTTAAAGAAATGAATTTCATCTAATTCTGAGTCAAATTTACTTGAAATTACATCTTTCCGAATTTTCATCAAGACATCTTTAGCCAACCTTATGCCTTCTTCAGCTACTATTAAAATGTCATCATTTCCAGATTCTAAAAAATCTAGGGTGGCACTTAGTTTATTTAATATGTTTATGTACTTTTTCAATTATAGCAGAGAAAACAGTTTTTTAAAATTCTTTTTTTAACAAGTCGATTATTTCTTGATTTTCTTGCATGGTTGCATGATCTAATGCAGTTTTCTCTCTATTATCTTTTAGCGATCTATCAGCTCCAGAGGTCAGTAAAATTTCTACAATTTCTTTGTGTCCGAATGTACTGGCGTAGATTAAAGCAGTAGCCCCGTTGTAATTTCTCAAATTTGGATCAGCTCCAGACTTAAGTAATCGTTTTGCAATACCCAAATACCCTTTAAACGATACTCCCATTAAAGCTGTATTTCCTGAGTTATCCCCATTATCAATTGACACCTCATGCTCCAATAAAAATGATACAATGTCTATATTGTTGTTGTAACAGGCAAGGATCAATGGAGTAAAACCCTTATAGTCAGCAGAGTCTAAAAGGTTTTTATCAGTATTGGATAGTTCTATAATTCTTTCTAAATCACCGGTTCGACTTGCTTCAAAAATGTTCATAGCATCTTGCGCTATTAATGGCATAGTGTTCAGAACCATCACTACTATTATTATATACTTTTTCATAATTTCTTTGTTTTTATTAAAATGTTCATTTTTTGTATCGTTGGAATACTATTAAATTTTATTTCAACCAATTTACCTGACCATTATCCATATCATATTTGGCCCCGACAATTCTTATTTCTCCATTGTCTTCCATTTCTTTTAAAATAGGACTGTTCAATCTAATTTGGTCGATAGTATGTTTTATGTTGTTTTTAGCCACCATAGTTACAAATTCCAGATTTTTTGAATTTCTTTCTCCTTCATACGCTACACTTTCTACCGCTGGTCTTATTTTTTGAAGCATAGGTGTAATATTGCCAAGTTTCACATCATCAATAGCCGCTTTTACCGCTCCGCAATGCTCGTGACCCAGCACCAAAATAAGTTTGGATCCAGAAACTTTACAGGCAAACTCCATACTTCCCAATATGTCTTCGTTCACAAAATTACCTGCTACCCTGGCTACAAATAAATCGCCTATTCCCCTATCAAAAACATCCTCTACAGGAACCCTACTGTCTACACAGGACAGGATTATAGCTTTTGGGTATTGAGACAAGGTACTGTTCCTTACCTGTTTTGAATGGTTTCTTGCCGTAAGTTCGTTATTCATAAAACGACCATTACCGTTCTTAAGAGTACTTATAACCTCTTCAGGCGTAAGGGCGTCTTGTTGCTCTTTTGTCAAAACCTTTTCAACAAGCCCCTCTACTGGTTCAACTGTTTTGTTAGGATTTAATTTAGGTGGTTTTGCATCATTACAGGCACTTGCGCCTATCATTGCCAATAGAAATATTGAGTATTTAATTGCGTTGTTCATTATATTTAAGTTTAAAAATTTATTTAATTGATAACCTGAATTAGGATTTTAAGAAGCGGTGATTTACTTTGGTGCAGATAATTTAATTTAAGAATATAATGAGGTAATTACTTAAAAAAAGGGAACCACTAATTAATAGTAGTCCCCTTAACTAACCAATAATAAAAACTTATTGTTTGGAAGTTTTAAGCAATTATTTCCCTTTCATAAAATCTTTATCAGAATAACCCAGCGCTTTGGCTACTTGCATACCGTAATCCCTATCTGCTCTATAGAAATAGGCAATCATTGTCTTCTGAATATCTTTATCTGTTACTTGTCCAAGGTCTCCACTTAAATTTTTAATCAAATTGTCCTGTTCGCCTTTCGTTAAAGAACGATAAAAATCACCTGCTTGTGCAAAATCATTTGTTTTTGAAATCTTCTTTTGCGTGATTGTTACATTATTCAGCTTGGTTTCTGATTGTTTAAATTCGGTGTTTTCTGAAACTTCGGTCTTGTTACTTGGCTGATAGTTCACATCAGGATTAACAAACCTCTTATTTCCAAAACTTGCTGAAGCATCTGAATTGTAATTAATCGGTGGCGTATTAGGTTTATTGATTTCTAACTGCTGAAAATTTGGACCCAATCTATGTCGCTGCGTATCAAAATATGAAAATAATCTTCCCTGCAAGAGTATATCCTCTGATGGCTCTACTCCTGGAATCAATGCACCCGGCGAAAAGGCAACACTTTCAACCTGTTCAAAATAATTTACAGGATTCTGGTTTAAGGTCATGGTGCCTATTTTTTGTTTTGGAATTAATTTTTCCGGCCAATCTTTAGTGGCGTCCAAAGGCCAAAAATCAAAGGAATGAATGTCCTCAGGTTTTATCATCTGTACATACAAGTCCCATTGTGGGAATTTCCCATCGGCAATATCCTTTCTAAGGCTTACTGTGGCATGCTGCCAATCCATACTTTGCTGCTTGGTAACCTCTGCGGCATCCATATTTATCTCACCTTGTTTACTTACCCAAGTATATTTTACGTAAGTTACCTTACCTTCTGCATTTATCCATTTAAAGCCATGAACGCTACTACCATTCATAAACTGGTAGCCTTTAGGTGTACCCAAATCTGTCCATAAACGTGTAATCATATGAGTAGCCTCGGGTATATTAGAAAAGAAGTCAAAATATCTATTCGGGTCTTGCTTATTGGTTACAGGAGAAGGTTTTAAAGAATGTACCATATCTGGAAATTTTATGGCATCTCTGATGAAGAAAACAGGTAGATTGTTTCCTACTATATCATAATTACCCTCTTCGGTGTAGAACTTTACTGCAAAACCTCTTGGGTCGCGGGCAGTTTCTGGGGAACCTTTACCGTGGATTACCGTTGAAAAGCGAACTGTAAGGTCAGTCTTTTTGCCAACCTCAGAAAAAAGAACAGCCCTTGT
>CAXBEL010000309.1:0-3891 GCA_963974735.1 uncultured Flavobacteriaceae bacterium
GTATATAGAGAAGCTTTGCTTATGGCTGCATTCGGTAACGATTATTTTGACTTAACAGATGAAGAGGCAATGAACTGGTTTAAAGAGACAGATCGCAGCGTTATTACAGAAATGGCTATTGATGTTGTTAACAAACCTCTTCGAGAGCTAGGAATCAGTGAAGATGAATGGAGACTTGGCGGATTTTTTACAAATGGGGCAGAGCGCTATGTCGGTCGCGCTGGCGGGAGCATCGGTTCTCCTAAAGGCTTAATGAAATTTCTTATTTCGCTAGAACAAGGTAAAGTGATAGACTCTCTTTCCAGTCTTGAAATGAAAAGGTTGATGTATCTTACAGATCGTAGAATTCGTTATGCTAATTCTACGCGACTGGATTCTGCTGCTGTATATTTTAAATCTGGAAGTTTTTATAAATGTGACCGCACCAAAAATCCTAATTGTGGTGATTATGCAGGTAACGTATTCAACTATATGAACTCCGTTATAATTGTAGAGCATCCTAATGGTGGACCTAAATATATGGTGTGCCTTATGACCAATGTACTTAATAAAAATTCTGCGGCAGATCATATGTATTTGGCCAGTCGCATTGACAAAGCCCTAAGCGGGCCTGCTGAGTAAGGCAGGTTGTAACTTCTTTATAGCAATTGCTGCAAAAGATCTAACCTCTCTGTTTTTGGCAGTAGTTTTAAGCTCTAATAATTGTGGCAAGAAACTCTTATCGCCTAAATATTGTAAAAGATAAATGACGGGTAAACGAATTTTACCGTCACCTTCCTGTAGCAAATAGACCAGGGCATTATTAAACGAAGTGCTCTCAAGATATTCCATTTCTTCTTCACTACCTTCCTTTTCTGTGATAGTAGTCTCAAGAACAGGAAGAAGCGATGCTTTAAGTTTAGGTGAAAGAATGTTATCTAAAAACTCAATAGCATTGGCTCGTGTATCCTCTAGACGACTTGTTAATCCGCTATAGGCAATATCCATATCCTTCTTATTATAGTAGACACCTAGAAGTTTAAATAAGGTTTCTAATCTTTGAACCAGTTGTATATTCAAGGAGTCGAGCAAAGCTTCCCGAGCCATATTCAATTCGGTTAAATCATCTTTAGGCAAAGCTGCATAGTCCTCAGATTTAAAATTATGCTCAATAACATCGTGAATATGAGTTACGGTATTGTATTCTTGACAAAAAGATACTATTAGTCTATAAATTGCTTTAGGAAAAAAATTAAGCCTATCTGTTTTGTCCTTTAGCTTGTGCAAAGATTTAGCTGCAGAAAGACGAATTAAAATATCCTTACTGGTCAGTAATTTTATAAGAACCCGCACAGAGGGTTGCGTACGGAACTTTTCAATAATCTTGGGCACATGTTTCTTTACAGAATTCTTCAATAATCTTTCAGATTCCCTTCTAAGCAATTCCTTACTTATATCTTCTCCATAAGCAATAAGCGCCTTTATTGCAGATTTTCTGTATTCTTTAATGGTAAGAAAATCAATTAAAGGATCTATAAACATAGCTTCCTGCGTAATACCTGCAGCTTCAATAGCGTGATGCACAATATGCTGATCCCTATTATTAAAGTTAGCCGAAATAAAAGAGTAGAACTGCGGGATTCTAGCGTAACCTATGGTTTCTAAAAGAAAAGCTATTTCCTCTACACGATGTTCACTATTAGGCAATTCAAGTTCGGCAAGCCATAATTCAATACGTAATTCCAGATTATATCTAGAGGCAATCTTTTTATTGTTAGCAGCCTCTTTTGCAAGACACAATAATGCTGCGTGAGCAATGTAATCGCTGCTATGATTAAGATAAGAATCAAAAATTCTATCATCACTTAAATCAGTATGCAGAATAAGATAATTCATAGCCGCATATACCACCTCATCATCTTTAATATGAACCAATTTGCGAACCTGTTCTATAGCCGTTCCCTGCGGAAAATGATATAATTGGGCTATTGCAGCAATTTTCACTTCATCATTGGGATGCTCAAGCAACTTGATTACCTTGCTCTTTAAAATCCGTGCATTTGTAGAAGTTAGATTCTCCAGATATAGAACAATATCCTCACTTTTCCCTTGCGTCAATATAGCTTTGGCAACCTGTAGATTGGACTTTCTTTTTCTTATGGGCACACCTTCCGAATATTCTACAGCACTTTTTAAACTTTGTCGAAAACTTTTAAAATAAGAATCCCGCACTTTAAAAATCCCCACCAACCATACAAAAATCAATAGAAGTATAATTACGGTTACATAGGTACTAGGTAAATCGAGTCCTTTGATTACAAATATCAGCATACAGCCAGCAATACCCGTAGCTACGCTATCTACAACAACATCTATAAATGATTTGGTTCTGTTTTTAACATCTAATGAAATAGGAACCATTGCCAATTCTGTAGCTGCTTTATTAACGGACTGTTTTAAGCTGCCATCAACACCTTTAATTAAAATAAGCACCCACAGTTCTGGAAAAGTCAGAAACACGAGAGAACCCAAGGCAATACCCAAGGGCAATATCAAAAGCGAACTATTTACACCCAATTTTTCTACTACCCTATTAGTCAGAAATAATTGAATTATTAGAGAAACCAGGTTAAACGTAGAAAACCAAAATCCGAAGAAAGATGCCAGATCATTAGAATCTGGTATAGCTCTACTTGCGAAGTCACTAAACTGAAAATCAACAAGCTTAGCTACAATAACACCCAATCCCACAATAAGGGCCAAATAAGTAAGATGCTTTGACCTTAAAAGAATTCGGAATGCAGGATCAGAATTAGAAGAAACCCGTGTAGTCACCTGTGCCGCCCTACTGATGTGTCCCTGTTTATAAATTGTTAGAAGAATGGGGATACAGGAAAGTATGAAAATAGCCGCGATGACCAATAAATAGGCGTTACCTATTAATGGAGCAAAAATATTTGTAAGATATCCACCAAAGATACCACCTGCGATTGCACCAGATCCTATAAAACCAAAAAGGCGTTTTGCCTCCCGGGCATTAAAAACCATATTTGCCAATAACCAAAACTGACTGGTCGTAAGTACTGCAAAAATCCCTACAATAACATAGTAACCATACAGGAAATGCTCATTAAGCCAGCCCATCTGCAGCAATAAACTCAACAAAAGAAAAGCGCTTGCAAAAAATATTAAAGTGCTTACTATTATTCTTTTTAAAGAAAAAAGAAGCACTGCTTTGTTGTAGAAGTAAGAAGATATAATAGCTGTTGCAGCAATAAACAAAAAACCAAAAGCAAGATTATCTGCCCCTAACCTATTCAAAAATAGTGCGTTGACCGTTGGTTTAACAATCAGCAGCACCGTAATAATCAGGAAGACATAGAGCCACATGTAAAAAGAGATGGTTATTTCACCATCTCTTATATTGAATGTCTTTTTTAAAAATGTCTTAATCAGTTGCACTATCTGGGGCACTATGAACACTGGCCACCAATGTACGGGATTTTTCTAAAGCTTTCTCAACTGGATATACTAAATTTCTAATTATTTGCTCTCCGTCGGGATCATCTACAAGAGCTACAAGTATATATTTACGACCATCTTTATCCCAAACAAGAATAGAATCAGAGTGATACGTTCTCCAAGAGCCAGATTTTCTAAAAAGTCTCGCATTAGGGGCAATACGCTCTAATGTGTTTACAAATTTGTGGTGCAAAGAAGGATTTTCCATAATGTTCAGCATTTCTTTAGAACGCTCTGGACTAACCAATCTTCCCGTTACCAGTTTATAATAAAATCTACAAACCTGCTCTGCAGTGGCTGCGTGGCTTAAACCTTTAATAGGGTCTGGACGACGTTCACCGGCTGCAGCATAACGTTTACCTACCCAAAGACCTCCGCCTACTTTTTTAT
>CAXBEL010000310.1:0-3868 GCA_963974735.1 uncultured Flavobacteriaceae bacterium
AGCAATTGGTGGTTTTATAGCTTCCCAATACTTATCTAATAATACGGTAGAAATTGCAGCTCCAGTAGTAGAAAAACTTCAGGGCTATGGAATAAATAGTTCTGGCAAAGCCTACTTACCTACAGAAATATTTAGTCTGGAAGCACTGTCAAGTATTAAAAATATAGCCATCCTATTAATTGGAGGTCTGCTCGTGGGCTTTGGAGCCCGCTATGCTGGTGGCTGTACCTCTGGTCATGCCATTTCTGGTTTGAGCAATTTACAGATACCTTCATTAATTGCTGTGGTAGGATTTTTTATAGGTGGACTGGTAATGATTCATTTAATATACCCTTTGATATTTTAGTATGAGAACAATTGTTTATTTAGTTATAGGAATCTTTTTTGGTATAATAATGTATAAATCTGAAGCTTCCTCTTGGTTTCGTATTTATGAAATGTTTGAGTTTGGCTCTTTTCATATGTATGGCATTATGGGATCTGCATTGGCACTTGGCATGATAGGTATTCAGATTATAAAAAAATATAAGATCAAAGCGTTTGGCAATCAGGAAATGCAATTAAAACCTAAAGAAATGGGAGTTGCCAGATATATCCTTGGGGGAATCATCTTTGGATTGGGTTGGGCACTTGCCGGAGCTTGTCCAGGGCCTATGTACGTTCTTGCAGGAGCAGGCTATATATCTATTCTTATCGTGATTTTTGGAGCTCTGTTAGGTACCTTCTTATATGGTATTGTTCGAAACAAACTACCTCATTAAATAGAGATTAACATTATCAATTACCATCAATAACAGGTGGCGGAGGAGGCGGAGGCGGAACTCTATTCTTCCTAAACATAGAAATTTTCAGTTCGAGTTCGCTACCATTTTTATTATTCAACTTATCGAAGGAAATAGCAATATTAAGGAGCAATTCCTTCATATCTGCAAGTTTGGAATTTTCTTCAGGATAAACTATAAAGGAAGCTAATTCTGGCTTATCGGAAAACGAATAATCTTTCCCGTTGTTCAAAATATGCTTTTCCATAATCTCAGGTAATCTTTCAATTGACTGATTTTTAAAACCATTTATAGTTACAGAATCTGGACTGAGCTCCACAATATTTCGTTCTCTGTAACAAGCTACAACATTAGGCTGTGGACATCCATTTAATAGGATGAACTTATAAATATCGTCAGCGTCTTCTACAATCAAAACAGGCTTTTTTCCTGAGCAATAGGTTTGGTTTATAAATTCCATCAAGCTTATATAGTCCGAAAAATCATCCAGAGTGACTGGGACAATAGAATCCGATTCTTTATAATAAGATTGAGATGGATAATAAGAAATAGATTTTACAGGGTTTTCACTTTTCCAATCTTCAGAGCAGGAAATGAAATTGCAAATAATGAGGAATGCAAATAGTATAAAGAATCTATTTCCTGTAATTCTAAAAATTAAACACTTCATATTTATTGCATATTTCATTACTTTAAATAACATTAACCTTGCCAAATATTGTCCTCTAATTTTATCAGGAATTGACTTTTAATAGAACCGGTAATCCATTTAAAATGAATAATTTTAACTAGAAATTGATCAAATACTATTACATCCATTAAAAATCTTCCCTATGATAGCCGAATATGAAATCCGTAATGATAAAGACATCAGTTATAAAGAAGCGGGTATTTATGAAAACACACGTTTCGAAAAAATCCATAACGTAATATTCAGGGACTCTAATAAGGCTTCAGATATTGTAGCTGCAGAGATTGCCACTTTGATTAGACAAAAAGCTGAGGACGATAAAACTTGCGTACTGGGTTTAGCCACTGGTTCTTCTCCCATTAAGGTTTATGAAGAGTTGGTAAGACTGCATAAAGAGGAAGGTTTAAGCTTTAAAAATGTGGTGACTTTCAATTTAGATGAATATTATCCCATTGCTAAACAGAATGCGCAGAGCTATTATTATTTTATGTATCAGCATCTCTTTGATCACATCGATATTCCGCGGGAAAACATCAATATTCCACAAGGAAATCTGGCACCAGATAAAATTCTTGACTTTTGTATTGCTTATGAAGAAAAGATAAAAAAATATGGAGGTTTAGACTTTCAACTTTTGGGAATAGGACGAACAGGTCATATAGGTTTTAATGAACCCGGTTCCCATTATAATTCCCGTACGCGACTCATAACACTTGACCATTTAACAAGAACTGATGCGTCCCCTTCATTTTTAGGTTTAGAAAATGTTCCTAAAAAAGCAATCACAATGGGCATTCGCACCGTTATGGAGGCAAAACGAATTGTTCTTTTAGCCTGGGGGCATAATAAGGCAGAGATAATCAAGGAGGCTATAGAAGGCGAAATGAGCTCAAAAGTGCCTTCTACATACTTACAAAATCATAAGAACACAACTTTTGTTTTAGATTCTGAAGCTGCCGCAGATCTTACCCGCATAAACACACCTTGGCTGGTTGGCCCTTGCGACTGGACTCCAGAGCTAATCAGTAAGGCAGTAATCTGGTTATGTGATAAAACATCTAAATCTATCCTTAGATTAACCGATAAAGATTATAATGATAACGGTATGGAAAGTCTTCTGACTGAAGAAGGATCTTCCTATGATTTAAATATTAAAATGTTTAATAAACTTCAGCATACCATAACGGGATGGCCAGGTGGAAAACCTGGAGCTGATGATACTAAACGCCCAGAACGGTCATTACCCGCCAGAAAACGAGTTCTCATTTTTAGTCCTCATCCAGATGATGATGTAATATCAATGGGTGGTACTTTTGATAGGCTGGTTGAACAAAATCATGAAGTACATGTAGCTTATCAAACTTCTGGAAATATTGCGGTTTCTAATGATGATGCTTTAAAATATGCTGAAGTTGCGAAGAGTATGACTTCAGAAAATTCATTTTATAAAAACATTATAGAGGATATTCTCAATAATGAAGAATTAGCAATTGATGCGCCAGAAGTGAGAAAACTAAAAGGTGTTATTCGTCAAAAAGAATCTTTAGCAGCTACTCGCTATGAAGGAATACCAGATGAACAGGTACATTTTTTAAACCTACCTTTTTATGAAACTGGAGTGATAAAGAAAAAACCTCTTGGCGAAGAAGATCTGGCAATAATGAAACAAATAATAAAAGAGGTCAAGCCTCATCAAATATATGCAGCTGGAGATCTCGCAGATCCCCACGGAACTCATAAAGTTTGTCTAGACGCCTTATTTCAGGTCTTGAACGAATTAAAATCAGAACCTTTTATGAATGATTGCTGGGTTTGGCTTTATCGAGGTGCCTGGCACGAATGGGGAATGCACGATATAGAAATGGCTGTCCCGATGAGTCCAGATCAGGTTCTAAAGAAAAGAAAAGCTATTTTTTACCATCAATCTCAAAAAGATGGGGTTATGTTTCAGGGTGATGACTCCAGGGAATTTTGGGTACGCGTAGAAGAGCGTAATAAAGAAACTGCCAGAAAATATAATGAATTAGGTCTTGCAGATTATGCGGCTATTGAGGCTTTTAAAAGATATATTTTTTAAAATAGCCTCTATTACCAAGAAGAGAAAATAAGCTACCCATATACGTTTCAGTTTTGCTATTTTTGTGCGCAAACGACACTTTATGCTAATAATGGGAATTGCCGGAGGAACCGGTAGTGGTAAGACAACAGTTGTAAACCAGATTGTACAGGAGCTGCCAGAAGGAGAAGTTACCGTAATTTCTCAGGATTCCTATTATCGCGACACCTCTCATCTTAGTTATGATGAACGCATCAAAATAAACTTTGATCATCCCAGAGCAATAGATTTTGAATTGCTGTGTACGCATCTTGAACAATTGCGAGCCGGTGAAACTAT
>CAXBEL010000311.1:0-3835 GCA_963974735.1 uncultured Flavobacteriaceae bacterium
CAGATATTAGAGATGCTACAACGGTAAAAGGCAATGAACCTGATGGTTTGTTAGTCTATAATACCACTCCTGCTGGCACTTCGCCAAACAATGTTATTGAAGGTTTTTACTATTGGCAAGTTGATAAATGGAAATTACTAGACTATGACAGAATAGGAATGCAATATTATTCTTACCATTCCTCTGGACCTTCTCCTGCTATGGAAACTATAGAAAGAGACAATATTGTTGCCAAGTCAGGTAAATATTTAGGCCAGCTGGATATTAACGCTCTTAAAAATTCTGGAAACTTCAATTTTTCCTCAAATTCTGATGATGGAGTACGCATATATGTGGACGGTTCATTAATACTCAATATTTGGAATGAAGGAGGAAATAATAATGCTACTGGCACCATAAACCTTGCTAAAGGAAAACACAAATTTGAATTCTGGTTCTATGAAAATGGAGGTGGACAAAAGTTTACTTTTTCATGGGGTGCAAATCCTGACAACAATACAGGTATTATCAAAACCAGTCAGTTTACAATAAAATAATGATGAAGAATTACTTTTTTTTACTTTCACTTTTACTGGCAAAATTTTCTTTTGCTCAAGTAGGAATAGGAAATACAAATCCGCATCCTTCTGCTTTATTGGATATAAGAGATGCATCT
Organism: uncultured Flavobacteriaceae bacterium; assembly: GCA_963974735.1. Lineage (GTDB taxonomy): Bacteria > Bacteroidota > Bacteroidia > Flavobacteriales > Flavobacteriaceae > Leeuwenhoekiella. Next base: position 656 of record CAXBEL010000311.1, read on the forward strand.
GGAGACAATAAAGGAATCTTGATCCCTAGAGTTGCACTTAGTAACTTAAACTCAAAAGGCCCTATCTCCAATACACCTCTCGAAAGCCTATTAGTATATAATACCAATGCTTCTATAAAAGGTGGAAAAGGATTTTATTATTGGCAAGGAGGTTCGTGGAATCACATAATTGCTGATGGGGATATTCAAAATTTGTACTCTACTAATGGAACTCTTGCCCAGCCCAGAACAGTTCACCAAAATAGCAACCCCATTCAATTTAGTGGAGATGTAGGTCCAAATGCACTAATTATTAAAAGAACTCAGAATAATACAACGCAAGGTATAGGATTTCAAAATTCAGGAAACTATTATGACGCTACAATTCATATGCAAACTGGAAATCCTACCGGCTTAGTATTAAGTGCAGGTGGCAACCATGCAAATGTAAACAGTGTTACTCCTACTCTTACACTTAATGATGACAATAGCATTCAACTTAATGCTTACGGAGGCACTAGTTTTACTTCTAACAACCCGCCTTTTCTTTTATCAATAGAAAATGATGGACGGTTGACTCAATTCAACTCCACAGCAGCCTACACATTAGGCAATAATGATTGGTACAAAGAAAATACAACCAATGCCCCAGATAATATTAATAATAATATCTATACAAATGGCGAAGTAGGTATAAATATCACCAACCCAAATGCCCCCTTGCATATAAATGAGCCAACCGGCACTCCAGCTTCAGCTGCAGACGGTACAATGATATTAGAACACGGAAATGCCGGAGGAGAATCATCAATAGTGTTTAAAAGTGCTACAAACGCAGGAAGTGATTATGGATTTATAAAATATCAAGACAATAGGTCTGGTAATGTTTCAGACCACAATAGCTTATTAACGATAGGAGTTGAAAATGATGATTTCGAGACTTATTCTCAATATCAAGATGATATTAATATCTCAAGTTCGGGATCTGTAGGAATAAACACAAATGCACCTAATGGAAGTGCTTCCTTACATCTAGGAGCGTCAGATAGAGGATTGCTTATTAATAAAGTTTCACTAAACAGTTTAACTGATGAATTAACAGTAGGAGATAATAACGCTGAGCCCGATGGTATCTTAGTATACAATACCAATACTGCTCCAGCAAACCTACAAGAAGGTTTTTATTTCTGGCAGGCCGGAAGCTGGCATTTGCTTCTATCTGATATTACCAAAAATGCTGCACCTACAACTGTACCCAAGGGAGTACAATTTTATTCTTATAATATAGCAACAACAGCAGTACCTAATATAGATAACATTCAAACCTCCACTTTAATTTCAAAATCTAATGGTTATACGGGTAATTTAGATTCTGCTGGAGCACTAACGACCATGAAACCCACTAATACTAATGGTTATTTAATTAAAATCGTAGGTACGTATACTGTAATAAATCCGGGTATTTTTAATTTTTCATCTACCTCTAATGCTACAGCTGATGGGACTCGTATTTATGTGGACGGCTCTTTGGCAATAAGTGAATGGGACAATCCCGCCAGGGGCACAGCAAATGGTGCTGTAACCCTCAGAGAAGGGAAGCATCGATTTGAATTTTGGTATTATCAAACTGCCAACGCGGGTAAATTTAGTTTTTCCTGGGGTACAAATCCCGATGGAAATACTGGAGTCATAATGGCTACACAATTCACTATAGAATAAATTCCTAAATTCCTTTTTAAACTCTTAGTAGCTATCTTTGTGCTATGACCTACTTTAAAAAGCGCATAGAACTCGAAGAGGGAGACTATTACTTAACTCCAGAGGGTTATCGTTGTTTTACAGAACAGTACCATCTAAAAAGAGGTTACTGTTGTGAAAGCGGCTGCAGGCACTGCCCTTATGGTTATAATTCAAAAAAAAGCGACTCTTCCATTAAAAACAAGTAAATATAACTTCTTGGTATAATAGTTGATGATTATTACAATGAATATTTGACTAAAAATCGCTGATTATTTTTTCAGTTTTTAAGTCGAAACTTATTAAATTAATAAGGTTTTAGGACACCAATTTTAAAAAAGCAATTCTATGAAAACATTAAAGACATTTTTATTATTGTTTGCATTAGCTCTTTTTGCTTCATGTAGTTCTGTACGAGTATCGACAGATTATGATCAAAATGCAAATTTTAACGAATACAAAACCTTTGCTTTCTTCAAGCCTGGGATTGATAAAGCAGAAATATCTGATTTAGATAAAAAGAGAATTTTAAGAGCTATCGAAACAGAAATGTTAGCAAAAGGGTTTACTAAATCTGACGATCCTGCTATGCTCGTAAGCATTTTTACCACTGCTCAAGAACGTGTTGATGTTTATAACAATTACGGTTGGGGATGGGGTCCTTGGGGACCATGGAGCCCATACGGAGGATACTACGGAGGAAATACACTTTCCAGATCAACTGAAGGAACATTATATATTGACCTTATTGATGCCAATAAGAAGGAATTAGTATGGCAAGGACAAGGAACTGGCTATTTAGCTAAAGATGTTGACCGCAAACAAGGTCGCATCAATGAGATTGTGAATGAGATTATGGCTGAATACCCACCACAGGTTGCTGGTAACTAATAAGAAATATTTTAAAACATTAAAATGCCCTTAAAAGGGCATTTTTTAATTATACCCTCTAAGCGTTTTCTTGGTAAATTCTGATAAAACCAGTTCTCCACTTGTTTTAGCCCTTTGCTCCAAAAGTTGTGGCCAGTCTTCTGTGTCTTCCCAAAACATTTTTTTACTCGCTTTTAAAGCCTCCGGATTAAAAGAAACTAAATTATTAACGAGATTATTTATGGCGTTATCCATACTTTCTACATCTTCACAAACTTCAGCATAGAGCCCTTTTTCCTTTGCCCATTTGGCATCAAAAAAAGATTTAGCATTAATGGTCATCTGAGAAAAAGCAGAAGCTCCTATTTTACGTGTAACAGCAGGACCAATTACAAATGGACCTATACCTATACTAATTTCACTAAGTTTTATTGAGGCATACTTTGTGGCGTAACAATAATCTGTTGCTGCAGCAAGGCCTACGCCTCCCCCCACAGATTTACCCTGAACTCTTCCTATAATTAATTTAGGACACGAGCGCATTGCTAGAATAACTTTGGCAAACCCCATAAAAAATGCTTTCCCTTCTTCTTC
>CAXBEL010000312.1:0-3815 GCA_963974735.1 uncultured Flavobacteriaceae bacterium
GATTTTTTGCGTGAATTATAATTAAAAAGGGCTACTCCGTTAAAAGAATAGCCCTTTTTGCAATTAAGTGTTGTATTATTTCTACCCTGTAAAATAGGTAAGTATAGTAATTACAATTATTACCAGAATAACTGAAGCGACAACGTCGATCCATGTGAAACTGTCTTTGCTTAAAACTTTTTCTTCATCACTTAAGGTGCCAAAGGCAAGGCCTTGTATAGCAGCATACCTAGGCGCTTGACTTGCTAAACTTACAGTAACACATACTATAATTGAGAAAAGGCACATAAAAATTGCCATATTTGCAAAGTTAATTGCGGCAAATTTATAGCTCAAGCCAGATGCTACATGCTCTCCTGTGGCTTTATATTGAGCAATTTCTGCGGAGTAATAAAGTTCTGCACCTATACGCAGCGCTGCAACTATTAAACCTGCAAAAAGAGTAACAATAGCTCCTTTACTGTTAACCCGCTTCCATAGAATACCAAGAACAAAAACTGCTGTTATAGGAGGTGCGATATAAGATTGTACACTTTGTAAATATTGATACATTACACCACCTCCAATTTTTTCCATTATCGGAATCCAAATGATACCTAGAACAACTACAATACCTGTAGCAATACGACCTACATTCAAAAGTTTTGATTCACTTTCATCAGGTCTGAGCTTTTTATAGATATCTATCGTAAATATTGTAGAGCACGAATTAAATACCGAAGCAAGAGAACTCATTAACGCAGCCATTAAACCACCAGCTACAAGACCTTTAAGGCCTACTGGCAATAAAGCTTTAACAAGAGTAGGGAAGGCTTCATCTGCACGTCCCAGTTCAATTACACCCTGTTGATTAAGGGCATATGCTATAATACCAGGAATAAGGAAAATAAAGATTGGAAGTATTTTTAAGTAGGCTCCAAAAATTGCTCCCCTTCTACCTATTTTAATATTGTTTGCCGCTAAGGTACGCTGAACGATATATTGATCAGTACACCAATACCAAATACCTACCACAGTACCTCCAAAAAGTAAACCGGTCCAAGGGAAGTCTGGATCTGATGCAGAGCGCCACATATTAAAGTGTTCTGGGCTGGTCGCTCTCACAGTTTCCTGTAATTGATCCCATCCACCAACGGCTTCCAGACCTAAATAAGTGATAATAATAGACCCCAAAATAAGTACTACCGTCTGAAGCGTCTCTGTATAGATAACCGCTTTCATACCACCTATAATGGTATATAAACCGGTAAACAGAACGATGCCTATTGCTCCATACCAAAACGGAATTCCTAATAACTCTGATACAACAATACCACCAGCGTAAATTGTTACAGATACTTTAGTGATGACATATCCTACGAGAGAGAAGATAGATAAGAACCAGCGTGAACGGCTGTCAAATCTTTTTTCGAGAAATTCTGGCATCGTAAAAGCACCGCTTCGGATATAGAAAGGCAAAAAGAGCCACCCAAGAAGAAGTACGATCCAGGCGTGCAGTTCATAATGGGCCATTGGCATACCAGATTCTGCTCCGGTACCGGCAAGACCCACAACGTGTTCTGAACCGATATTAGATGCAAAAATTGATGCCCCAATCACAAACCAGCCAACATTACGGCCTGCTAGGAAATAGTCCTCGGTATTTTTGTTTTTCTGTAGCACTACCCAGACAGCAACGCCTATGAGCAAGAGAAAATAAATACCTAATACGACCCAGTCAGCCGTTTCTAAAATAGTTTCTTTCATAAAAATGAGGGTTGATTAATTAGCTATATTGGTTGATTATATTTTCAAACAATTCCTGTTTTCCGCTTATGGTTTTAATGTCTTGATTTTTTTCTGCGTAAGCATATAAATCTTCAAGGCTTGAGTTACCATCTTCAAAAGTTTTACCATCACCTTGATCAAAAGAAGAATAGCGCTCTTTACGCATCTTTTTATAAGGTGAATTTTGAAGCACATTATCTGCAGCAATCAGTGCTCTGGCAAAGACATCCATACCTCCTATATGTGCGTGGAAAATATCTATAAGATCTGTAGAATTACGTCTGATTTTAGCATCAAAATTAACACCACCTCCCTGGATTCCTCCAGCTTGAAGGATGACGAGCATTGCTTGTGTTAATTCATAAACATCTACTGGAAATTGATCTGTGTCCCATCCGTTTTGATAATCTCCACGATTTGCATCTATACTCCCTAGCATCCCATTATCTGCAGCTACCTGTAATTCGTGTTCAAAAGTGTGTTGCGCCAGTGTTGCGTGATTTACTTCAATGTTTAATTTAAAATCATCGAGCAAATCATATTTGGTAAGAAACCCAACAACAGTTGCGGCATCAAAATCATATTGATGTTTAGAAGGCTCCATAGGCTTTGGTTCTATGAAAAAAGTACCTTTAAATCCTTGCTTGCGGGCATAATCTCTAGACATATGAAGAAAACGGGCAAAATGATCCTGCTCCCTTTTCATATCTGTGTTTAATAAAGACATATAACCTTCACGGCCTCCCCAGAACACATAATTCTCACCACCCAATTTAATGGTTGCATCAATGGCATTTTTTACCTGTGCTCCAGCATATGCTAATACATTAAAATCTGGATTAGTAGCAGCTCCGTTCATATAACGCGGATTGCTAAAGCAGTTAGAAGTTCCCCAAAGTAATTTTACTCCAGATTGCTTTTGCTTTTCCAATGCATAATCAGTGATGGTTTCTAACCTTTTTTGAGACTCTGCAAGAGAGTTACCTTCTTCAATCAAGTCAAAGTCATGAAAGCAATAGTATTCTGCTCCAATTTTAGTTATAAATTCAAAAGCAGCGTCCATTTTATCCTTTGCTTGTTGGATAGGATCAGAATTTGTTAGCCAAGGAAAATTTTGCGTAGGTGCCCCAAATGGATCTCCACCTGTACCAGTGAAGGTGTGCCAGTAGGCAATTGCAAATTTAAAATGCTCTTTTAGTGTTTTTCCAGCAACCATTTTATCAGCATCATAAAATTTAAATGCAAGTGGGTTATCAGAATCCTTCCCTTCGAAGCGAATTTTATCTATACCTTCGAAATATTCTTTTTTACCTAGGGTAGTCATAATAGTTTAATGTTATAATCGATTAATATATTCAAGAAGATCTTGTTTCCATTTTTTATAAGCTTCAAGGTATTCTTTTTTATCGGCGAGTGGCTTATAAGTCAGTTGTATTTTATCAGTTTTTACAGCATCATCAAAAGATTTAAAATCTCCAGATGCATAAGCTGCAGCGCGGGCAGCACCTACTGCTCCGGTAGTCTCTACAATTTTGATTTCACTGCCAGTAAGTGTCGAAATTGTATTTGAGAAAATTTCAGAACGAAAGAGATTATCATTACCTGCCTTTATAGTGTTAAGGTCAACACCATCCCCTTCTAGTATATCCAGACCATACACAAATGAAAAAGCTATACCTTCTAAAGCTGCCCGAAACAAATGAGGCTTTTTATGTATATTGAAATTAAGATTGATCATTCTGCTTCCTTGGTTTTTATTTTCGAGCATTCGCTCTGCACCATTACCAAAGGGTAAAATGCGCAACCCTTCAGATCCTATTGGAATCTGGGATGCCATTTCATTCATTTCACCATAACTGATGCCTTCTGTCAACTGGTTGCGCATCCAGCTATATTGTATGCCTGTACCATTTATACAAAGCATCTTACCAATTCTGGGTTCGGATTCTGTATGATTTACGTGAGCAAAACTATTTATACGTGTACTTTCCTTTGTTTTGACTTTATTTGAAATTGCGTAGACTACTCCAGATGTGCCACCGGTTGCA
>CAXBEL010000313.1:0-3809 GCA_963974735.1 uncultured Flavobacteriaceae bacterium
GTTTGGATAGACAGTTCTACAAATATTGAAGGGAATGAATCCACTTTAATAACGCCATTAGTTGATGTTTCTTCTCTAATAGATCCCGAAATCAGTTTTTGGGTATTTAGTAACAATACCGAAGAACCAGGATTGTATAATACATTAGCTGTATCTGTTTTTGATGGGGAATCCTATCAACAGGTTTACACTATTAACCGTAAAACTTCAGGACCGGATGGTTGGGAGCAATTCGTTATTAACTTGGATGAAATGGGTATTACTGGATTAGTTCAAGTACGATTTACTAACATTACCTCAATTCCGTCTTCAAGTGGTTCTCCTTTTTATAATGATATTTTAATTGATGATATCCGTTTTGATGAAACTTCTTGTGTGGATCCAGAAATCCAATTAGAAGAAGTAAATACAACTTCAGTTCAATTAACCTGGGATGATATTGAGTATGATCCAGATGGTTATACTTGGGCAGTTTATGAAATAGGCGCCAATCTAAGTATAGATAATCCCATTTATATGGGTACAACAGGGAGTGGTGAGAACTCTATTCTTGTAGAAAATCTGAATCCGGCTACAGGTTATACAGCATACATAAGACCTAACTGCGTAGCAGATTTTATATTTGAGGGTTTGGACTTTGTCACAGCATCATTTTGTGAGGCTCCTTCTGGTCTTACGGTTTTGGGTACATCTACTTCATCAACTTTATTAACATGGAATAATATAGGAACTGGAAATTATGAATACGTTCTAACTTATGCTGGTTCTAGCCCATACGATAGTGCCAATACAGTTGTATCAGGTCAAATAGAAGCTACACAGATTGAAGTCTCTGAATTAGAGCCAAATGTCGCTTATAAGGCTTATGTAAGAACTATTTGTGAACCTGCAGAAAATGGTTCAAGTTTATATTCTGAAGGGGCTCAATTTCAATTGAGTGGTAGCTGCGGAATGTCATTTACAGATACTGGAGGATTAACTGGCAATTACGGCAATAATGAAAAATATACGGTTTTCTTTATACCAGAACAGCAATATGAAAAGATAACACTCGATTTTACTGCTGTCGATATTGAAGAATCTTTTGATGTGTTAACTGTATACAATGGAATTGGAACAACAGGTGATGTTCTTTCAACTGAAGTAAAGGAGCCGCAGTCTTTTACCTCTACTACAATTGATGGCGGATTAACGGTGACATTTAGATCAGATATTTCCTCTAACAAACCTGGGTGGGAAGCCAATATAAATTGTGATCTTGGAATTAAAGAGAAAAAACTAACTACACTTGAAGTTTGGCCTAACCCAGTTTCAAATTTGCTTTTTATTAAATCTCAAAATCCTATTGTTAAAGCTTCCATATTTAATTTAAGAGGACAGAAAGTTATGGAAGAGTCTAGTGATTCTTTAAAAAGTATTGATCTTTCACTTCTGGCAAAGGGTGTCTACTTTGTCCAACTTGATGGATTGGGTGATACTCAAATAAAGAGAATACTTAAGCAATAGCGTTTAATGGGTGCTCTATTTGCCTTAGCTTTGTACGCATGGAAATGCGCTATTCATTTATAATTCCTGTTTATAACCGGCCAGAAGAAGTCCACGAACTTTTGGAGAGTTTTCAGAATATCACATTTTCAGAAGAATATGAAATCGTGATTATTGAAGACGGTTCATCCGAACCTTGTGATTCTGTAATAGGTAATTTTAAAGAATTACCTATATCCTATTATATAAAAGCCAATTCTGGTCCTGGACCATCCCGAAATTATGGAATGAAAATGGCTAAAGGCAACTATTTTATAATTCTGGATAGTGACTGTTTATTGCCTCCTCATTATTTATTAGAAGTAGATTCAAGTTTAAAAGAAACTTACGTGGACTTTTATGGAGGTCCAGATGCTGCTCATAAGGATTTTACACCCGTGCAAAAGGCAATCAATTATACAATGACATCTTTATTTACCACAGGGGGTATAAGAGGTAGGAGTGAAGGTATAAATGCATTTCAGCCTAGAAGCTTTAATATGGGAATTTCAAAAGAAGCCTTTGTGGCCTCTGGAGGTTTTGGTAAAATTCATCCTGGAGAAGATCCAGATTTGACGTTGCGTTTGTGGAAATTAGGTTATAAGTCAAAACTTATTTCCAAAGCATTCGTTTATCATAAACGCCGTATATCCTGGAATAAATTCTATCAACAAGTACGAAAATTTGGTCTGGTACGCCCCATATTGAATAGTTGGCATCCCAAATCGTCCAAAATCACGTATTGGTTTCCTTTTTGCTTTCTTGTCTATTTCCTCATTAGCATTATCACTCTTATATCGAGTTTTATTTTGCCTATGACATTGCTTATTTTTTATCTAATCTTAATTTGCATAGATTCTACCATCCGCAACAAAAGTTTATATATAGGTGTTTTGAGTATATGGGCAACGTTGATCCAATTTTTAGGCTATGGGAGTGCTTTTATAGAATCTACCTTTCATATTCAGTGGTCTAAAAAGCTTCCGCAGAAACAATTTCCCCATCTATTTTTTGAGTAATTTTGAGGTATAACTTAATAATTGCTAATGCCAGAAAGAAAGAAACGTTTTAAAAATATTAATCTAAGGGTTTTTCTGGTCATACTAATACTGACTACCGGCGTTTCCATTCTCGTAAAATTGAATAAAAACTTCAACTTTACGGTTAAGGTGCCATTGACATTTGTAAATCTTCCAGAGGATAAAATATTAAAATCATATTCTAATGACGAGGTAAAAGTGTTTGGCAGATCGAGTGGTTATGATTATATAAAATACAATTTGACTTCACAGGATTTTACCATAGATCTTTCTAAGCTTCAAAATACTTCTGAAAGGCAGTTTTATTATGTTTTTAATAGAGAGGAAGATGCTTTAAAAGGAAGTTTAAGTGAAAGCTTGGTTACTACTTTTGAGCCAGATACCATTTTTTTTGATTTAGATCAGAATTTTGAAAAGAGACTTCCCGTAAAACCAAAATTTGACATCAGTTTTGCTGCCGGCTATGGAAGCCTTGAAGGAATAAAAATTTCACCAGATTCGGTACTGGTGCGTGGTCCTAAAAGTAATATTGATTCAATGACCCAAGTTTTTACTACAGCGGAAAAACTTAAAAATGTAAAGAAAAGTTATAAGGACAGTATTGCATTAGATAATACATTTTCAAATAGACATATAGAAGTAATTCCCGCGCGAGTGGCATATAATCTGGATGTAGATCGCTTTACAGAAGGTGATATCACTGTTCCTCTGCAGTTGATAAATGTACCTTCAAATGTGACAGCAAAAGTTTTTCCCAAAAGAGTTAACCTAATTTTTAATGTGAATTTTAAAAATTATGAACGCATTAAACCTTCAGACTTTAAAGTCGTTTGTGATTTTGACCATATAGACAGCACCTCTACGTCAATTACTCCAGAAATTTTAGAGTACCCAGAATTTATACGTGACGTACGACTCCGTGAAAAAACCGTTCAATATTTATTGGTAAAATGAAAGTTGTAGGCCTTACAGGAGGTATAGGAAGTGGTAAAAGCACCATAGCCCGTTTTTTTAATGAGCTGGGAGTCCCAGTTTATATAGCGGATACCGAAGCCAAAAAACTCATGCATACTGCTGATTTGATGAAATCCATTATAAATTTATTGGGTGATCAGGCTTATAAGGAAAATGTACTTGATCGTAAATGGGTGGCAGAGCAGGTTTTTGGAAATGAAAAATTATTAAAAAGTCTGAATGCGATTGTTCATCCTGCTGTAGGAAAACATTTCAAAGATTGGTCAAATA
>CAXBEL010000314.1:0-3680 GCA_963974735.1 uncultured Flavobacteriaceae bacterium
CGGTATTTAATGGGACAAGGTAAAGAACAACTCTATGGGACGCAGGCCCAAATTACAGCCTCTAACGGATTCTTTATTTGGCCTATAAAAAATATTTCAACTATTAACGAGCGGCGTAAAAAAGCAGGGTTTAATCAAACCATAGAAGAATATGCTAAGGAACTACTAGGCGAAGATTACGTTTTTAAGCCACTTGCCTTATCAGATATCCAAAGACTATAAATTGACAGGATATCTACTAAATAAAACTTTTTACGCATTGCTTACGATGCTGGGTGTAGTTACAGTAATATTCTTTTTATTTACTGTACTTCCCGGTGACCCCGCGAGGATGATGCTGGATCAAAATGAAGATCCAGAACAACTTGCCATTATTAAAAAAAAATATGGTTTTGATCAACCTATTTTAACGCAATACGCTTATTACCTTAATGATCTTTCTCCAATTTCATTTCATAGTGAGAATTCTCAAAATTACACTTCGTTAAGCACCGAAAAATATCATTATTCTAGATTATTTACTGCAGGAAACACTTCTGTTGTTTTAAAATGGCCATATCTGAGGGAGTCTTTTCAGAAATCCGGTAAACCCGTTAGCGAGATTATAGCAGAAACATTGCCTAACACCTTTGTCCTGGCAGTTAGCGCGATTACCATTGCAATATTTATAGGGATAGTTTTAGGTATTATTTCGGCCAATTTTAGAGATACCTGGCTTGATAAACTCATTCAGGTCGTTAGCACATTTGGAATGAGTGTTCCCAGTTTTTTTAGCGCCATTCTTTTTGCCTGGTTATTTGGATTTGTCCTTCACCGTTATACCAATCTTAATATGACAGGTAGTCTTTATGAAATGGACGACTTTGGCGAAGGAATAACCATTCAATGGAAAAACTTGATTCTACCTGCAATCGTTTTGGGTATTCGTCCACTTGCTGTAGTGATTCAGCTTATGCGCAATTCCCTGCTTGAAGTTTATAATCAAGAATATATTCGCACAGCTAGGGCAAAAGGTCTCAACCCTTATCAGATAGTGATGAGACACGCTTTAAAAAACGCTCTAAATCCTGTGGTAACCGCTGTTTCTGGTTGGTTTGCCTCTATGCTGGCGGGAGCTGTTTTTGTAGAATATATTTTTGGTTGGAACGGACTGGGAAAAGAAATTGTAGATGCCCTTAATACTTTAGATCTTCCTATAATAATGGGAGCAGTTCTTGTAATTGCCACCATGTTTATTCTAATTAATATACTGGTTGACGTTATTTATGGTTGGCTTGATCCTAAAGTTCGTTTTAGGTAGCGGTTAATTTGTAGATTACAGTCACTAGCGCTATTTTTATATCTTGCTTTGGTTTTTGATTATGACCAACTTCAAAACCATGTATACAACTACAACTAATCTAAACCATAAAAACTAAAACAATGAGAAAGAAGATTGTCGCTGGAAATTGGAAAATGAATAATGATCTCGCAGAAACTCAAGATCTGATAACCGGCTTAAAATCCATACCCAAAACTACAGATGCCGAAGTTATTATTGCACCTTCTTTTGTGAGTCTATATAGTGCTTTTGAGAGTTTAAGAGATACTGATATCTTGATAGCCGCTCAAAACATGCATCAGTCTGAGGCCGGAGCATTTACAGGAGAGGTATCTGCAAAAATGCTAAAAGGGATAGGTGTAAATACTGTCATATTAGGACACAGTGAGCGCAGGGCTTATTTTGATGAAGACGAAATTTTGCTAGCAGAAAAAGTAAATGCTGCACTTGAGAATGATATGCGTGTGATTTATTGTTTTGGAGAAGAACTGAAAGACCGAAATTATGGAGAGCATTTTGAGGTGGTTAACAGACAAATAGCAAACGCATTATTTCATCTTGAAGCAGACTCTTGGAAAAATATAATTTTAGCTTATGAACCTGTTTGGGCAATAGGCACAGGAGAAACCGCGACTCCAGATCAAGTTCAGGAAATGCATGCTTTTATTCGTAAAACGGTAAAAGATGAATATAATGAGCAAGTAGCTGAAGATCTTACAATCTTATATGGTGGCAGTGTAAAGCCCGGAAATGCAAAAGAAATTTTTTCAAACAAAGATGTAGATGGTGGCTTAATAGGCGGAGCTTCTCTAAAAGCTGAAGATTTTATGGCTATTGTTAATGCATTCTAATTAAAGACTACATACATATTTATGGCTCAGCCGTACACAGAATATAATTTTATAATTCAACCCCTTATCCCAGGGGTTGAAATATTAATAGCAGAATTGAGTGAAATTGGTTTTGAAAGTTTTGAAGAAACCGAAGATGGCGTGAAAGCTTATATAATCACTAAAGATGAGGATAAGGCAAAAGTTGAAGCGCTTCAATTAGTAAATAATTCTGAATTTTTGATTACTTTTTCTAAAACTAAAATTGATCCCATTAATTGGAATGAGGAATGGGAGAAAAATTTTGATCCCATTGAAGTAGATGGGAAATGCACGGTAAGAGCACCTTTTCACTCTAAGCCAGACACTTTTTTTGATATAGTAATAGAACCAAAAATGTCATTTGGCACTGGGCACCATGCGACTACACATCTAATGATAAAACATCTTCTAAAGCTTAATGTAAAAGGAAAGAAAACACTAGACATGGGATGTGGCACAGGTGTTTTAGCTATTCTTGCCTCAATGCGCGGGGCCGATCCAGTAGATGCAATTGATATAGATCACTGGTGTTATATCAATTCTCTTGAAAACATAGATCGTAATAAAACCACAAATATCAACGTTTATGAAGGTGATGTGAAATTGTTGGATGACAATCACTACGATTTAATTATTGCCAATATAAACCGTAATATATTACTGGAGGATATTCCAACATATGCAAGTTGTCTTAATCAAGAAGGAGTATTGCTTTTAAGTGGGTTTTATACAGAAGATATCCCTACGATTACATCTCAATGTAATACCCACGGTTTAAACTTTATCATGAATTTTGAAAAAAACAATTGGGTAGCTTGTAAATTTGTAAAAAACTAGGTTTCAAGATTAAAACCCAATATCATGAGCACCAAAGAAAAAGTACAAGAAAAGGTTGATGTTCTTCTCAAAGAAGAAAAGAATAATGAAATTGTCCTGTACAATGATGAGGTCAACACCTTTGATTATGTAATAGATATGCTTATCGCTACCTGTGATCACAGTCCACATCAGGCAGAACAATGTTCTTTAATAGTTCATTATAAAGGAAAATGCACGGTCAAAACCGGCAGCTACGACGAATTAGAACCAAGATGCAGTAAACTTCTCGAAGCGGGATTAAGCGCCGAAATAGTTTAAAATAGCATGATTCTGTTAAAAAGCGTTAAAATTTGTATATTCACTGTTAAAGCAGGGTAAGAAAATCACCCAATAGAGAACATATAGGTAGCAGGCTTGGAAGCACAGACAACCTGCTAATGCTAAATAGTGGTATAACTATCATATTTAGATTTGGGTAGAAAAGCCGTTCATTTTAGAATGAACGGCTTTTTTTATAAAATGTATTTGTGTATGTTCGAAATATAAGTATATTTGCACCCGCAAAATGAGCAAATTATTTCTTTAAAACCGAATTAAATTATTCATTTTAAAATAGGCCTCGTGGCGCAACTGAATAGCGCATCTGATTACGGCTCAGAAGGTTACAG
>CAXBEL010000315.1:0-3609 GCA_963974735.1 uncultured Flavobacteriaceae bacterium
AGGAAGATAAAATAACTATCAATTCTATACGAGAGGGTGAAGTTCCCGGCACACATACTATTACTTATGGCAGTGAAGTAGATGAGATTAAAATTGAGCATAAAGCACACAGCCGCAACGGTTTTGCACTGGGAGCAGTTATTGCTGCAGAATGGCTTAAGGATAAAAAAGGTGTTTTTTCTATGAAGGATGTCCTTAATTTATCCTAAAAATGTGTAACAAAAACTACTAGAGACAAACTTACCTTATAAAGATACCAGAACATGACAATGACACAATGGTTACTATTTTTTCTTATTATTCAGGTAGTACACTTCTTAGGCACATGGAAATTATACGTTAAAGCAGGAAGACAAGCTTGGGAAGCGGCTATTCCCGTTTATAATGCTGTTATTCTAATGAAAATAATAAATCGTCCTTGGTGGTGGACGATTCTTCTTTTTATACCCATTGTAAACCTCATAATGTTTCCTGTAGTTTGGGTAGAGACCATTAGAAGTTTTGGGAAAAACACGCTTACAGACACGGTTTTGGTTATAGCAACTCTGGGTCTCTATATCTATTATATTAATTATGCTACAGATCTGATATATAAAGAAGATAGATCACTGGTTCCTAAAAGCTCTTCTGGAGAATGGACTAGTTCTATTTTATTTGCAGTAGTTGCGGCTACAATAGTTCACACCTATGTAATGCAGCCTTTTACAATACCTACTTCTTCATTAGAAAAAACGTTGCTAGTAGGTGATTTTCTGTTTGTGAGCAAATTTCATTATGGTGCGCGCACTCCAATGACGACAGTTAGTTTTCCTATGGTTCACGATACCATCCCATTAGTTAAAACAAAATCATACACAAAATGGCCACAACTCCCCTACTTTAGACTTCCTGGTTTTGAAGATATTGAGCGCAACGATATAGTAGTTTTTAGTTGGCCGGTAGACACTGTAAATAAATTTGGTCGTAATGATGGCAATCATTATTACAAGCCTATTGATAAGAAATCCAATTATGTTAAGCGCTGTGTGGGTCTTCCAGGAGATAGTTTAAAAATTGTAGATGGAAAGGTATTTACAAATAATGAACCGCTACAATTACCAGAACGTGCCAAACCACAATACAGCTATGTAGGTCAGGCAAAAGGAAGTGGTTTTAACGCACAGAATCTTATAGAACGTTATGATATAACAGATGGAATTGGCTTTGTTAATTCTAATATATTTCAAGTTAGGGCAATTACTGAAGAGAATGCAGAAGCCTTTCGTAATCATCCTAATGTAGCTTCATTAGAGCGTTATATTTCGCCTAAAGATGAAGTTGAATCCTCGGTTTTCCCTGGTGGATCTGCAAGTTTGGGTAACAGAGACCAGATGCGTTCTTTGTACATTCCTAAAAAAGGAAGTACTGTAGCTATACCCTCAGAAAGCCTTCCTCTTTACAAAAGGATAATCGAGGTTTATGAAGGTAAAGAAATGGGCTATGATAATACTATTAGCCAAAATGGAACTCAAATATTAATGAATGGTTCTCCTCTAGAGGAATATACTTTTAAACAGAATTACTATTGGATGATGGGAGATAACCGTCATAACTCAGAAGATAGTAGATACTGGGGGTTTGTACCTGAAAACCATGTTGTGGGAAAACCGGTATTTATCTGGATGAGTTGGGATTCTAACGGAAAGGGAATCGGTAATAAAATCAGATGGGAACGTTTGTTTACCACCGTAGGTGGAGAAGGTCAACCAGTATCCTATCTTTGGTACTTTATAATTGCCGTAATTGGGTACTACGTCATTTCAGTATTCATAAGAAGAAGAAAGGCTGACAAATAATTTATTAAACATACACTTAGAAAAGGCGTCAAATTCTCAAAGTTTGACGCTTTTTTTGTTTAATAATTCAATACATAATCAGTTGACATTTAACGTAAAGCAATTCAGTTTTAACGTTATGCATGGAGCATTGCTTAGTACTTTGCTTACATTCCGTTCGATATAAAAATCATAAACAAACGTATATGAATCAAGTTAAATCTAATGATACCGTTAAGGTACATTACACAGGAAAATTAGAAAATGGACAAATTTTTGACAGTTCCATTAATAAAGAACCTTTAGAATTTAAATTAGGAGAAGGTCAGATTATTCCTGGTTTAGAAAAAGGACTTATGGATATGAAGGTCAGTGAGAAAAAGACCGTTACCATACCTCACGATGAGGCTTATGGTGAAGTGAGAAAAGATCTTTTTCAAGAAGTTCCCAAAACAGAACTTCCTCCAGAAATCAAGCCTGAAGTAGGGATGGGTCTTGTAGCAAAAAATCCTGATGGAAGCGAGCGCCAATTACGCGTTGCTGAAGTTAAAAATGATTCTATAATTATAGATGCAAATCACCCACTTGCGGGTCAAAATTTAATTTTTGACGTAGAATTGGTTGATATAAAATAAACAATTCAATTTGTGATCAGAAAAGTCCCTTTAACCATTAGGTTTTAGGGCTTTTTTTATGCAATAAAATAGAATCTACAAGGCAAGGATAAATAACTTGTAAAATACCATCATTATGGTATTTTATTAATTAAAGCTGAAACGTAAATTTGATCAACAATAAAATCACAGAGGACATAATTAAAAGACTTGCCTAATAGGAATTTTTATCAAGGTTAATATTCAAAATGTGTATTTACCTAAGTAAAAATAGTAGTTTGATAAATTTTATTTCCTTAATGTAGGGGTTGGGTTAATGATTTTTATCGCTGGGTTAGCCGATTTGGTAAGTTTACAAAAGCAGACTGTTAAGTCTGCTTTTTTTTATTAACTTAGATGAAGAATTATCAGCTATCCCCTTTCCATATTTCCTTATAATCGTTTTAAGCAGTATTCTAATAATACCGCTTAAATATTGACAATCATAGAGTTATTCAATTTCCCCCTTAAAACCCTTTAAACCTTAACACAACTATAAGATAGTTAAGGAAATAATTAAGACACGCCGCCGGTTATATATGTTAATTTTATGAAATTCTAAATTGAAATAACTATGAAGAAAATAATCACACTAACCGCAGTAATCGCGTCTATAATAGCAACGTCCTGTGTTTCTAAAAAGAAATATACAGAGTTGCAAACTCAGTACGATGACACGCGTGTTAATTTGACAAAAACACAAGTAGAAAAAGAGGAAATAGAAGCAAAATATGCAGCCATTGAGGCTCGTGTTGCTGACTACAACTCTAAAATAAACTCTTTACGAGATGCCAACGACCAGAAATTTGAGTTAGTTGATAAAATGGGTGTTATGTCTAATAACACAAAAGCTAAAATGAGGGAAACTCTAAGAAATGTAGATCAAAGTCAATTGTCTCAGGCAGAAAGTCTGCAAGACTCCATGAATCTTGCTATTTCTTATAATCTTAAAAAGAATCTGGATCAAAATGTAAATTCTGATGATGATGTGGATATCAACATTGATGAAACTGTCGTACAGATTTCTATTTCAGATAAATTATTATTTAACTCAGGAAGTTATAGGGTAAGTAATAAAGCAGATGACTTGCTGCAACGATTGGCAGATGTAATAAATTCTGAGCCAGCGATTGAAGTTATGG
>CAXBEL010000316.1:0-3605 GCA_963974735.1 uncultured Flavobacteriaceae bacterium
AGCGAAACAAATACCTACCAAAACTGGCTTCAGGAGAAATGCTGGGCTGCTTCGGTCTTACTGAGTCAGATCACGGTTCCAACCCATCTGGCATGGTCACCAACTTCAAAGACATGGGCGATCATTACTTACTTAATGGCGCCAAAATCTGGATTTCAAATTCTCCCGAAGCGGATATAGCTGTGGTCTGGGCAAAAAATGAAGAAGGCCGAATTCACGGCTTGATCGTGGAGCGGGGAATGGAAGGATTCACTACTCCGGAAACTCACGGGAAGTGGTCGCTTCGTGCTTCCTGCACCGGAGAATTGGTTTTTGATAATGTGAAAGTGCCAAAGGAAAATCTGCTTCCTGGCAAATCAGGTTTGGGTGCTCCGCTAATGTGCTTGGATTCTGCACGATTTGGCATCGCCTGGGGAGCGATTGGCGCTGCGATGGACTGTTACGAGTCTGCAAGAAAATACGCCGCTGAGCGCATCCAATTCGGTAAACCTATTGCTGGTTTTCAACTGGTGCAGAAGAAACTTTCCGAAATGCTTACCGAAATCACCAAAGCCCAGCTCTTAGCCTGGAAAGTCGGTAAGATGATGAATGAGGGAAAAGCCAAAACTGTCCATATCTCCATGGCAAAGCGCAACAATGTAGAAATGGCGCTCAACATCGCCCGGGAAGCAAGACAAATCCATGGAGGAATGGGCATCACAGGAGAATACCCGATTATGCGCCATATGATGAACCTGGAATCGGTGATTACCTATGAAGGAACGCATGATATTCACTTGCTGATCTTGGGTCAGGAAATTACTGGCATTCCAGCTTTTGTGTAGGGTGTATAATTGCGGAGGGCACGGAGCATGCAAGGTGAAAATCAAATTAGAAATGGTCTTACCTAGATCAAGGAAAAGTTGGATAATAGATAATTACCAAAATAACATATTCGTATTAATTAATTTCACAAAGGAAAAAACACAAAATTGCAGAAGGTAGATCTACACATTCATACAGTAACTTCAATAAGTGACAAACCTTTCACGTTTAGTTTAAGTTCTTTGAAAGACTATATTGAAAAATTAGAGATAGATTGCATTGCTATTACTAATCATAATGTTTTTGATAAAATTCAATTTGAAGAAATTTCAAAAGCACTTTCAATAAAAGTATTCCCAGGAATTGAAATAGACTTAGAGTCAGGTCATATTTTACTTATTAAAGAAAATGAAGAATTAGATGATTTTAATTTAAGATGCAAAAAAATAACAGATTTAATAAAAACTCGAAATGATAGTATTTCATATGAACAGTTGATTGAAATATTTCCAATACTATCAAAATATTTATTGATCCCGCATTATGATAAAAAACCAAATATTAAATTAGAAACTATAGAGAAACTAGGAGAAAATATTTTTTGTGGAGAAGTAACCAGTATTAGAAAGTTTAAAGGATGTCTTTTAGAAACTGATAAGCTTGTACCTGTGATTTTTAGCGACTGTAGATTTATTGCTGAAATGTCAAGCTATCCAACAAGGCAAACATTTATAGATGCAAAAGAGAATTCCCTTAGGGCTATCAAAGGTTGCTTATTCGACAAGAATAAAGTTTTCTTATCAAAGGAAGAGGGAAATGAATTTTTCCAAGCAACTGATGATGGAGTATTACTTTCAACTGGTTTAAATGTAATGATTGGAGAGCGATCAACAGGAAAGACATTTACGCTTAATAAAATTAAGAATAGCTTTGAAAACGTAAAGTACATTGAACAATTCTCGCTACTTCAGAATGATGAAGAAAAATTTAAAGAACTTGTTACAACACGTCATAGTTTGGTTTCTGAAAATTACCTCAAAGAATTTAAAGAAATTGTACATGAGATAAATGATATTGATATCAAATCAAACAATATAAATATTGAAAAGTATATTGAATCACTTAAAAAATTTGCTTCCGAAAGCGATAAATTAGATAGCTTTTCTAAATGCAAACTATATAATGAAACCAAATTTTCAATTGATAATTTAGAGAACCTTCAAAAGGTAATAAAATCCACAAAGGTTTTATTGGACAATATTGAATATAAATCAATTATAGAAAAACATATATCAAGTGACAGCTTGAGAGATTTATTAATTGATTTAATTAGAAATTATAAGATAAGCCACATAAAAAATTTAGAAAAAGAATATATAAATGACCTAACGGAAAGAATTAAAGAAGATTTAAAAATTAGATCTTCATCTACCTCGATAGAAGAGTTAGATTTCTATCAACTACAAATAGACAAATTAAAAGTTAATAAATTTGAAAGATTAGTAAATAAAATTCAAACTGAAAAAACCATAGACAGCAAAGATATTAGGGGATTCAAAGTAATAGCTAAAACTAAAAAATACACTGGCGCTGGCCAAATGAAAAGCAAAAGTAAAAGACAATTTACTTTTAGTGATGCATTCGAAAATTACGATCAACCTTACAATTTTTTAATGGCATTAAGAAGTGTTGGTCTAGAAGAAACAGAATTCTATAAATATTTTGTATATATAGAATACAAAACACTGAATAAGCATGGATTCCCAGTTTCAGGAGGCGAAAGATCTGAATTCAATTTATTACATGAAATAAGTGATGCATTAAAACACGATATACTAATGATAGATGAACCAGAATCATCTTTTGATAATATTTTTTTAAAGAATGAAGTAAATGAGTTAATCAAAGAAATCTCCAAAGAAATACCCGTCATCGTTGTTACGCACAATAATACCATAGGTGCCTCAATTCAACCTGACCACATTTTATACACACAAAAAGAAATAGTAAATGACGAAGTTAATTACGACGTCTATTTTGGACATCCAATGAATAAAACATTAAAAAACACTAAAGGGAAGGAAATTCAAAATTTAGAAATACTTTTAAACTGTTTAGAAGCAGGGGAGGAAACTTATTATCAACGGAAACTGAAAGCTTATGAAATACTTAAAAATTGAATCAAATCAATGTTTTTATATTAAAGACTCTAACACCCCCACAATTTGGACAAAAATAGATCAAATTGATAAAGACGATTTAATGATGTTACTTGAAATAGCAACTACTCAGGAATTTGAACTTGACAATTATGATGAAAACCTAATTGGAAACAAGGCTCATCAGATTATATATAAACATATATCTGAGAAATTCACCTCACTTTTAAATAATAAAGACAGATTTAAAGATGAAGCCGACAACATGTTTAAGGTTGCTTTAGAGAAATATCAATAAAAACTCAAAAGTTAAATCCATTTCCCAAAGAAATGTGAAATTAATACAAGTTATTTTTGGATTAGAATATATCATGTCCTCCCCTAATACCAAACAAATCCTTCGAATCCTATTTATCCTTGCAAGCATAGGTTCGTTGTATTTTGTTCCTTGGACTTTGGTGAAGGCTTGGATTTTACCCCTACCGGATTCTGTTCAGGAGCAATTGGAAGAGGGAGTTGAGCAGGGGTTTGATGGAATGATTGTTTACGTGTATCAAGGCGGGAAACCTCCAGAGTTATATGCGGCAGGCTGGCATGATCGGGAAAAGAAAATACCTGCTTACCCAGAAGCTTTGTTTAAGA
>CAXBEL010000317.1:0-3590 GCA_963974735.1 uncultured Flavobacteriaceae bacterium
ATGAAGAAGCCTTTGCTATGGTTGATAACAGTCTAGAGACTAATAACAAAATTAGTAAACCACCAGGGGCGTAATACTTTAATATTAATTGTTGTAAGATTCTCATTCCAAACACCGTCACTATTTGCAGCTTTTACCTTAAAAGTATAATTGCCTGCTGGCAGGTTTGTATAGGTAGCGCTTCTGGTATTTTGGACATAATTCCAATTATCCTCAAAACCATCTAAATAATAAGCAAATTGAACTTTCTCTGGTCGTGTAAAATCTATGGAAGCATAATCAATAGTGAAGACAGACTGATTATGGGATAGGGTGATTTGTTCAGTTTGCGAAACCACCTTTTCAAGAGGTGAATCCTCACTTTTGGGTTGAACAGGTTTATTAAAAATCTTTAAATCTGTCAAGTAAACAGCTGGTGTGTTTACATTAACCGGTAAATTCTCCGGGTCAAAATAATTAATACCTTCATAAGAGCCAAAATACAGATTTCCGCTTTCATCTTTATATGTGGCATTATTATTAAAATCATTCGTTAGCAACCCGTCATTAACAGAGAAATTTTTGACACTGTTGTTATCTTTATCAATCTGTGTAATTCCATTATTGCCTGCAGCCCAGATGGAGCCTACTTCGTCTTCAATAATCGAGGAAACTGTGACTTTATTAAAACCAGTTTCAGATTCTATCCAAGAGAATGAGTCTTTCCTCATATCATATTTGCAAAGACCTGCACCATCAGTCCCTATCCAAATATTCTTAGAGGAGTCTTCATAAATATCAAGCACTAAACTTGTATAGGAATGATTTCTGGTATCGTTATAAA
Source organism: uncultured Flavobacteriaceae bacterium (assembly GCA_963974735.1). Lineage (GTDB taxonomy): Bacteria > Bacteroidota > Bacteroidia > Flavobacteriales > Flavobacteriaceae > Leeuwenhoekiella. The sequence continues at coordinate 824 of CAXBEL010000317.1, forward strand.
ATCGTGAAGAGAGGTCTTCAATGTTAAAGCCATAGTTATTCTTTTTTAACTTGAATAAGCCTGCATTTCCGCCTATCCATATGTTGTCTTCACTATCTACATAAACGCGTCTCACATCGCTATAGCTTATTTTTTTGCTTAAAAAAGGATCCTGATCATAACGTGAGAATTTTTTAGACGAAGGATCAAAAGAATGGATGCCCCTAGAAAATGTCCCCATCCAAATAATTCCATCAGAATCTTCCGAAAAGCTTAAAATACGATTAGTTGCCATTTCACCATTTGTATTTTCCACGGAATAATTGATAAAAGAATTAGAGCCTTTTTTCAAAAAGTAAATTCCGTAATCCCAAGTACCTACCCAAATATTGCCTTTACTATCTTTAAATAAAGTCTGTACATCTGGTGAATCGAGGCCATTAGCAATTTCATTTCTATTATTAAGCAAATGTGTAAATTCATTTACTTTAGGATCATAGACATCAACGCCACCACCGTCCATACCAATCCATAATCTATTCAATTCATCTTGACTTATCCCAGTTACTGAGCTTGATTGCAATGAGTTAGGATAATTGGGTTTACTTTCTATATCCTGAAATTTATCGTAAAATTTATCAAAAACACCTACGCCATTATTATAATATCCAATCCAGATGCGTTCTTGATCATCAAGGAATAAAGACCAGATGGAATTTGATTTTATTCCGTTATCCTCAAATTTATTGTTGAGGTAATGATTTAAAACAGTTCCTTTTCTGTCTAATTCAAACATCCCGTCATTTTCTGTTCCGCATAAAATAGTTTTTCGTGGCGTATCCAAAAGAGACAAGATTCGTTTTGATGTTATGTTAAAATGTTCAATATTATATCTGCCATTTTCATTACCGTCAATTTTGAACAATCCTGTCGTAGAAGTACCTAACCAGATGCTTCCCTTGCTGTCAAGTTCCATTGTTTTAATGGAAACTTGTATTTTTTCTTTTCCATTAGGAGTTATAAAGGTCAACGGTTTTATCAGATTACGTTCAGTATCCAGTTCAAGCAATCCAATCCCAGTACCAACCAAAACCCTCTCATCAAACAAGGCAATACTGTTTATAAGTAAGTTTTCTACATCCTTAACTCCGGTTATTTTTATTTCTGAAGGCACCAATGTAGTTTTATCAATTTTAAACAGTCCATATTGATGCGTGCCTATGAGCAGGTCTCCATTTTTATTTTCGACTATTGCCTGTACCGAAATATTTTCTGATTTTGTATTGGGCAATAAGTTAATATGTATAAAATTGTCTTGTTCTCTGTTATAAAGATCCAGTCCCGCCTCTGTACCTACCCATAGTCGGTTTTGCCTGTCCACATAGGTAAAATGAATAAGTGAGTTACTTATACTGTTACTGTCTGTTTCATTAAACTGGTAGGAGATATAATCTAAACCATTATATTTATTGAGTCCCAAGCCATTAGTCCCCATCCATATAAAACCCTGTTTATCCTGAGAAATACTGGCGACAGCTCTTTGTGTAGTATTATTTTTTAATGTCTCAAAATGATATTCTGGTAGACTTTTTTTCTGGGCAAATAATTCTTTATTAAACGGCAGTATTAAGACAAGGATACTTAAGAATAATTTTACTTTATCAGTCAATTTTTATTTTTTAAAATATAGATTAAGCTATATGTGAAATTTTATAGCTAAAAATACGAATTTGTTAGAATACACACTGAATATAGAAAGAAGTAATAAAGAGTAATGGGTTTTGAGGAAATTAGATGAATCTTTAAAAAGTTAAACTAAATCTTTCCCCAACTGCAACTAGTTCTGTTGCTTAAAAAGATAAGCCCCATTATCCAAGGATAACGGGGCTCGTTGCGGAGAAAGAGGAACTAACCAAATTCTGAATTTTTCCAATGTTTTTAGGGTCTTAAAGGGTTCACCAATTTTACCTTCACCTAATTAGCCCCTTTTTAACAAAAGATTGGGATTTTAAGGCTGTTTTAATCACTTTGCCATTAAAATCAATTAAATAATATTTGATTTTACAATTAAAATAACTTCAATTATCAGGTGCTATTCAGACAACATATAATGTGTTTATGTTTTGGGCTTATTTTACATTGCATAAAGTGTTAGATAAGCTCATCCAACTTGCGATTGAGACCAGTGTCTAGGAAGAGTTTATTCAATTAAAAGTAATTTTTGAATTCATCGAAATTAAAATAGCGTCAGCATCAAGGCCTTCCTTCATAATATTTATCTTTAAATAATTATGTTCAGGAGAGTAGAAGGCTTCAAAATAGGTAAACATATTTCCTTCCTCTTTTTAGTCGGTTTGATCCCAATAAAACAGCTGCACAACCATAGTGTTTCAAGTTCCTTCCGTTATAATGTCATCAGTTTCCAGATATAGATTGTTTTTCAGGAAATCCTGTTGTTGTATTAAAGTTTCTTTAAGCATAGCATCAACATCGGATGGCGCAAACTTGTATCCATAAAGGCAGTAATTATAATCCGTACAATTAGTAAGCATATAAAATGCACTTATATTTTCATAATAACGTTGCCCATCTGGATAATAGAAATACTATTTGTTAGCAAAAGTATATTCAAGATCGAATTCTGGATAGTTGTCTTCTCATTTACTTGCAATTGCAACTTTTCTTCAGTTATATAATTCTCAACCTTCAAACTTGAATGAACTTTCTGACCAATTTATATTTTGATTAAATTTTGGTCATTCCATGCTTCCTTTTGATCGCTATCTAA
>CAXBEL010000318.1:0-3517 GCA_963974735.1 uncultured Flavobacteriaceae bacterium
GCTGCCTCTTTAGTCCATTTTAAGACTTCCTGACATAGCTTGTCCCTGTTTTAAGCAAAAGGAATAAATTATCCCTGCCAAATGCCTATTTTACCTAAGAAATAGCCTTCTATGTTCTGCGCCAAATGCGGAAAAGGCTTAAATTTGATCTACTACAGAATTAAGTCTTATACCACTGCCCCGGTTTGTACCTGTCCGCTATGGCGGGTCTTCACAAACCGGAAAACTATCTTTAATCATGAACGACTCTCCATCCAAACAAATTCATCAGGGCAAAAACGTCAAACGCTTCAGGGAAATGCTAGGTATCAAGCAGGAAGCCTTGGCCTATGAATTGGGAGAGGACTGGACGCAGAAGAAGATTTCCTTGCTGGAGCAGAAAGAAGAAATCGAAGCTCACCTATTAAGTCAGATCGCAGAGGCACTCAAGCTACCTGTTGAAGCCTTCCAGAATTTTGATGAAGAACAGGCAGTGAATATTATTTCGAATACTTTTAATAAGGAGGCATTTATTGCCAATTCTGGTGCAAATTTTCATTTTGACCCAGTTGATAAGATTCTCAAGCTTCACGAAGAGAAAATCGCCCTATACGAGCGCATGCTGAAGGAGAAAGATGAGATGATGGCGAGGCTGGAGAAGTTGCTTGGGAAGTGATTTTATGTTGAGTGAATTCTTCATTATATAAAAAATTGTATGTGGATTTTTAAGAAAGAAAAAATTGGGAACTCCGGCTGTTATGAAGAGAACTTCTTGTTTAAAGAAGGTAAATTTTACATTATGGATAATCATAGGTCAGCGAGCTGGTGTTGGCTACGAGAGGTTGATTTGAAAAAAAACTATAATTTATTTCATATTGATAGACATTACGATTTACTGGAAAATCTAAGTATTGATGTTGTTAATAAAGTCAGGCCTGAATTATTAAACGAAAATTATTCTAAATATTCAAATGCTGTCATTCTTGAAAATAAATTTCCAATAGTGAGATTCGACAACTATATTTTGTTAATAGATTTATTATTCCCAAATCTTTTCAGTAAAAAATACTTTGCAACTCACGAAGACGGGACATACCCTGAAGATTTTATATATTATTCTCCTGATTTATTTTCACTTCCAAACAACATTTGCTATTGGATGAATGAAAAACATGATAACAATAAATGGATATTAAATATTGACCTAGATTATTTTTTCACAGATGATTCATCAGGAGTGCCATATCAATTTCTAACAGATGAATATATAATAAAAATTTGCGAAAATGTTTCACAATGTTTACCACGAGTCGAAGTGGTAACAATTGCTCTTAGCCCAGATTTCTGTAATGGATGGGCTAATTCATTTTCAAAGTTAAAGCTAATTACTGACTTTTTTAACTTAGATTTTCCTTATTCTGAATTGGAATAAAATTAAGTTTAATTAAATGTAATAATACACATCAATTACTCTAGATAACATATCATCAGAAAACCCCATTTTTTTCATAATACAACAATAAAACAATGTCTTCAACTTCATTGTTTTTTGAAATAATTCTTCTTCAGCATATAAATAAGTCATATCATGATCAAGATGAAGATGCGTATAATAATGCCTATTTTGAGCTATTCTATTAATCTCTTCTAAATCAAAATTTAAACTCTTAACATTCTGACAGAAATCATTAAGCTCATTTAATCTATTTACATAGTTTTTTTGCCGCTTTGAAAAAAACCGTCTGTGAAATCCATCTAAACTTTGTGATACAGTTAAAAAATCAACATTCAAATTTGTGGAACTTTTATTGATTGATATCAATTGGGAAATTAAAGGCTCTATCATAGTATCATAAGAAAACCAATTTTTTATGATTTCATTAATATTAGATTCAATTAATGCAAAATCAAATTTCACTTTCATTGATCTGAACAAATCATGATCAACATTTGGCTGGGAGAATAAAACTTTTGCCCAAGGGTGTTTTTTATTGAATGTCGTTGAACTCTTATCTACTTCCAAATTTAGATAAGTAAAGAACACTTGATCACCAAATCCCAAATCAATAAAAGAATGAAACTTAATAACCATTAGTCTAAATTCTTCAAAAGATAAAGGAGAATTTGATTCAATCCGAACTTTATAAGTTTCGGAGATTTTAGTTTCAGCATTTTGTGCATTAGAGAACCAAGTATAAGGAACAATTTCAATAAAAACTGTTTCACTTAAACGCACTTTTAAAGGTGAGTTTTGATCAGATTTTCTAAATGTAAACTGAAACCCATCAATGCTATCGTTTGTATCATAAAAAATATTTTCTTCCAGAATTCTTCTTCCAATCCACTGATATAATAAATTTAAGCTAAAGCTAGCTTTTGTAAAAACTTTTGAATCAATACTGTCAAGTCCAATATAAAATAATATATTTCTTACAGCATAAGAAGACAGGTTAAAATCAGCTTTATGATGTATTGAATAATTTCTCCTATAACAATATATTAAAGAAATATATTTCCCTTCTGAATCCTTCCCAACGATAATTGGAAAATAACGAGATTTTTTTTCTTCAATAAGAATTTTATTTTCTTTATCAAATGTTCCCATTAATTCCAAAAGAATCTCTTCTTTTGGAGTAAAGGTGACTATACCCGGTATTTTATTAGAAGGATTGGATGGTAAGAACCAATAAGCTTTAATGGATTCATTTTTAAGCATGAAAGAGAATTATTAGCACTAAAATTATAAGTAAATACTTAAATAAATTGATATAAGATTGTAATGGCAATTTGAGGTATTCTAGGTATTACTGTAATCAGACTTTGTCAGCTTCTATAAAACTATACCCCCCATCTGGGCGTAGTCAGATTGTTTTTTGGACTCGCTGGGATTTGTAATTCCACCCTAATATACTTACCCATTTGTAATGGGTGAAAAAACTTTGAAGTATTAAATACCTAAAAGGTTTATCAAACCCGCCTGAGTGTAGTCAGATTGGACTGGGTGTAGTTTGCCTGCCCTGCAAGCTGGCCCAAGGCTAAAAACATCCACCAGATGTTTCTTAAACGCCTTGTCCTACCCTCCTATTCTTACCAATTTGCAATTGGTATAAACGAACCATTTTCCAAAAATCAACTTCAATCAATCCTTTCAAACCGAAGATATTCTTGGGCTAGAATACAAATAGTTCTCTGGAGTTTCTACAATTCCAGCCCTGAAAGGACTATCATGAATATACTTCATCCGACTTTCAATCATCTCTGAACGAAAGAGTTCAGCTTTTCCGAAAATCGTACTAAATTCTTCATTATACCAGTGTAATGGTTTACAATTTTTAATTAAATTGTATTGACCATTTCTATAAACGACCGTTGAAAGAATCCTCAATAAAAGCAGTGATTACCCTGACCTTGCTATTTAGTGGAGCGCTCTCTTTACTTGCGCTAAATAATTTTCCCTCCCAAATGTGGTACAAAGGCAATATCTATGGCACAGATGGGAAGACTTATTCAGGCTTGGTAAAATATGATTTGGAAAATA
>CAXBEL010000319.1:0-3512 GCA_963974735.1 uncultured Flavobacteriaceae bacterium
CAAAAATAAAGACATAGCTTCTTCGAAAAAGGACAATATTTTAATTATACGTCTCTCAGCAATGGGAGACGTTGCTATGACAGTACCCGTCATTCTTGCACTTACCTATAAATATCCAAAACTTAGATTAACAGTAGTTTCAAATGCTTTTTTCAAACCTTTTTTTGAAGGAATTGAAAATGTCAATTTTTATCCAGCTCATTTAAAGAAGGAGCACAAAGGCATTAAAGGATTATATAGACTGTTTAAAGAATTAAAACCTGAGAATTATTCTCTAGTTGCAGATCTTCATAATGTTATTAGATCAAAGGTTTTAGATATGCTGTTTTCTATAAATGGAAAAAAAGTGGTCCAAATCGATAAGGGCAGAGCTGAAAAAAAAGCGATTACAAGAGAAGAAAACAAAGCGTTCGGCATTCTAAAAACAACCCACCAACGTTATGCTGATGTTTTTGCCAAATTAGGATACCCAATAGAACTCAAAAATTCTGATTTTCTACCGAAAAGAACACTCTCGAAGGAGGTTCAAAATATACTAGGTAATACTGCCCAAAAATGGCTGGGCATTGCTCCATTTGCAGCTCATCAAGGCAAAATGTACCCCTTAGACTTGATGCAGAGTTTAATTGAGGAATTAGCAAATACCACCAATTATAAAATTCTCTTTTTTGGAGGAGGGAAGAAAGAGGTTGAGCTTTTAAACAACTTAGAATCAAAATATAAAAACACCGTCAATCTAGCGGGCAAATTCAACTTTAAAGATGAACTGGCCATTATTTCGCGATTAGATGCAATGCTTTCTATGGATAGCGGGAATGGACATTTAGCAGCGATGTTTGGAGTGGCAGTCATAACTGTTTGGGGCGTGACCCATCCTTATGTGGGATTCAATCCTTATGGGCAACCTGATGAAAATCAAATAGTAGCAGACAGGGAGCAATATCCTCTTATTCCAACTTCTGTGTATGGAAATAAAATACCGGAGGGTTATGAAGAAGTGATGCGGACAATTAAACCGAAAACAATAATAAATAGAATAAAAGCAATACTTGAATAAATGACAAAGCAGAGTTTAAATCAAATTTTAGGAATCGAACACCCTATAATTCTGGCCCCTATGTTTTTGGTTTCTAATGTAGCTATGATTAAAGCTGCTATGAATGAAGGAGTAGCTGGATGTATTCCTGCTCTTAATTATAGAACGGTTCCAGAGCTTAAAAAAGCTATTTTAGAATTGAAAAAAGCCAAAACTCCGAATGGCGCATTTGGCTTTAATTTGATAGTTAATAAATCGAACACCAAATATCCTGCACAATTAGAAGCTTGTTGTGAATTGGGAGTAGATTTCATTATAACTTCATTAGGTAATCCAAAATCTGTTATTGATCAAGCACATGCCAAGGGAATAAAGGTTTTTTGCGATGTGGTAAATCTAGAACAAGCCGTTAAGGTAGAGGCATTGGGCTGCGATGCTTTGGTTGCGGTTAATAATGAAGCCGGAGGCCATAGAGGCAATATAGATCCCAAACATTTAATAGAATCGTTAAACGCAAATTGTAAGATTCCTGTAATTTCTGCCGGTGGTGTTGGGAATCGGGAGGAATTACAAAAAATGATGGGATATGGCGCGGTAGGAGTAAGTGTTGGAAGTCCGTTTATAGCATCAGAAGAATCTGGCATTTCTTCAGAATATAAACAGGCTTGTGTAGATTATGGAGAAAAGGATATTGTGATGACTCAGAAAATTTCCGGAACCCCCTGTACAGTTATTAACACGCCTTATGTTCAGGAAATTGGAACGAAGCAAAATTGGTTGGAAAATATCTTGAATAAAAACAAGCAGCTAAAAAAATATGTGAAAATGCTTCGCTTTTTAAAAGGGACAAATATGGTTTCTAAAGCCGCGGCCGGAGCTACATACAAAACAGTTTGGGTTGCTGGCCCCACTATAGAACACACTAAAAAGATTGAATCTACCGCTAATATTATACAGCGATTTATTTAATTTGAAACAAGAGCCAGAATTTTTGTCTGGCTCTTGTTTTAACTAAACTTCGTCATAATCAACTGTGATCGAATCACTTGTAGGATGTGCCTGACACGTTAAAACAAGCCCTTCAGCAACTTCTTCATCGGTAAGAATCTGATTTTTACGCATAGTAGCGGTTCCGTTTGTGATTCTGGCAATGCAACTACTGCAGATACCTCCTTGACAAGAATGTGGGGCATCTATGTCCCGATCAAGAGCAGCTTCAAGAATAACCTTATCCTGAGGCATAGAGAATTCAAATTCTTCATCATCTACAATGACTTTAATTTGAGTCAGACCATCGAGAGCCGCATTAACTTCCCCTTTTTCATTACTTGAAAAAAGTTCGAAAAGAATTTTATCCTTTTCAATGTTATTAGCCTCTAAAACGTCTGTAACTTCATTTATCATAGACTCTGGCCCACATAAAAAGTACCGGTCAAAAGCGTGCTCTTTAAATTTATTTTTAAGCACAAAATTTACAGTAGCCCTAGCTATTCTCCCAAAATGAGAATCAGGTTCTTGGCTTCTACTATAGACAAATTCAATAAAAAGCCTATCTGGATACTTTAACTGTAATTCAAGCAGTTCTTTGTGAAAAATGGTTTCTTCAATAGTTCGGTTTCCATAAACTAAGACAAACCTACTTTTAGGCTCTTGTTCTAAAACGGTTTTTAGAATAGACATAACGGGGGTAATCCCACTTCCTGCTACAAAAGCGGCATAATCATAATTATGATCTGCATTGGGCTCTAAAACAAATTTTCCTTCGGGAGGATGAACCTCTAACGAGCCTCCCACCGTTAATTTATTATTTGCTAACACAGAAAAAGTCCCTCCTTCTACCTCTTTAACGGCAACTTTTAGCAAACCGCTTTCTGGAGTAGAACATAAAGAATAAGCGCGTCGAACTTCTTCTCCGTTTATTCCTGTTTTTAAAGTTATATATTGACCCGCTTTAAAAGAAAAGTCAGATTTTAATTCTTGCGGCACCCCAAAGGTTATACTTACTGCTTTAGGGGTTTCCCGGGTTATATCTTGTATGGTTAAGGCGTGAAAATCGCTCATATTCAATATTAATTTGGCGCAAAAGTACAAAGCAATCAAGGTTTAAACGTAACATTTTTATACTTTTCCTACTTATAAATTGAAAGACAATAACCAAGCCATTTTTTAAACTAATCAAGTATGCTAAAACACTTTATTTCTTTACAGTGGAAAAGCTTTTTCAGGGCCGCTTCCTTTAAGACCAATGTGATTTTAAAAATATTTATGGTGCTAGGAGCACTTTATTTCATTGCTCTTTTCACAGGCGCAGGAGTGGTTGTTTATTTTGGCCTTGAAGAAAATGGGATGGAGCCTTTAAAAACGGTAAATAGCTTTATCATTTATTATCTGGTAGGGGATTTAGTCATTCGCTACTTTTTTCAGAAAATGCCGGTGATAAATATTAAGCCGCTGCTTTTACTTCCTTTTAGGAAAG
>CAXBEL010000320.1:0-3391 GCA_963974735.1 uncultured Flavobacteriaceae bacterium
CCTGCATATCGAAAAATAACATATCGGAAAATCATTTTCCTTGAAAATGGCAATCGGCCTTTAGCCAGATTGTATGAAATTTTTGTCACGCTCTGGCGTGATGAAAAGGAATAGCAAGAGGGTAACACGCGATGCGGTGTTAAGTATTCCTTTTTGATTTTAAATTATTGATATTCAGATGTTTGAAATTTTATAAAGTAGCGGTTTTGAGGAATATAGGATGGTGTTTGGCTCAAAAATGGATTTAGCCCGGTAAAATCAACGCTTTTTTAGCTTAAAAATGGACAAAGGATACGAAAAAGAGGCTTTTTCAACAATTGGTTTTAAAAGTTCGGTTGCAGAAAGATTTAGGGTCTTCGGCAAAAAAATGGGGAAGTCAAACACTTTGACATTAATGCTGATGCTTGACTTTTTTGAAATCAATGAAATCTCACCAATGGAGCGATTGGGACCCTCAAACCGCACCCTGGAAAATGAATTGAAAAAGCGGATGAATGCGATCATTGCCATTATCAAGAATATTGAAAAAAGCCAAACGAAACCCACTGCAGCTATGCTGGAATCTTTGTTTACCCAAGCAGATAAGGAAGAGGAAAAGCTGATAATAATGAAACGGGAGGAGGACCTGGATGATTCCAAATTTGAGGACTGGGACGGTAAGGATTTCTAATTAGTAAAGGCTATGTATATTACCATAACACCACAGAAATTAGGAGCCAATTATTCACAAAGTTCCGGTGATTTTGTGCGCTATCTGGAGAAGGAAAATGAAGGTAGGTCTGATAATGAACTAGAACACTTTTTCAACCAGTATGAAGACCACATTAAAACAGAACGCGTAGTCTCCGAGATCGATTCAAACACTTCAAAACTCAAGAAGATAGAGCCGAAATTTTATTCCATAACCGTGAACCCCTCGAAGAGGGAATTGGAGCATTTGGAAAGCACTAGTCAGGATTTAAAAAGATATACCCGTGAACTGATGAAAGATTATGTCAAGGCATTCAAGCGGGAGATCAATGGAAAACCGGTCTCTGTTGATGATATCAAATACTTCGCTAAAATAGAGCACTCCAGATCTTTTAAAGGCACAGACCGGGAAGTAATCGAAAACCAGCCGATAGCTTCCAGGATAATGGTTCTGCAAAATGAAAAGAATGCGATAAAGCACGGATATAAACAGGGGGATATAGAGCAAATCAATAAGAGGATAGCTAAATTAGAGCAGGACGCACCGCATCAACAAAACGGTAAACGTATCGTGCAGGGAATGCAAAAGGGAGGGGAGCAGAGCCATATTCATATAATCGTTAGCCGAAAAGATCAGTCGAATTCAGTAAGTCTATCTCCGGGAAGTAAGTACAGGTCTTCCGAAGTGGAAATGAACGGAAAGAAAGTGCAAAGAGGTTTTGATAGAGACAAATTCTTTAGCGCTGCAGAGAAAACCTTTGATAAAACGTTTAGCTATGAGCGTAACTATGTGGAGCTTTATACATCCAGAAGGGATTTTGTTAAAGATCCGAAGCGGTATTATTCAAATTTGATGGTTCTGCCCAATCCTCAACGAGTTGCTGCTTTTAAGATGATGCGTGAGACGGGATTGCCATTACCTCCCCATATTCCTACAAATCAGATACAGCTGGCTTATAAGGTTTTTAATGCGCTGAAAAGGGGAGTTGGACTAGCCGTCAAGTCCAGTTCAATAAGTTATTGAAAAGAAATTATGAATATCATAGAAATCATAGTTGCAGATTTTTTAGTTGTCATTCTTTACTATTTCTTAAAGCTCAAAATAAAAAAAGGAAATCTTATTGGAATTTTGAGCCTCGTTCTGATTACGTTCTCTTTGGCACAGCCCCTTAAAATTTATGAGGCATTAATTTTTTTTACGTGCCCTGTATTATTATTGGGAACTGCAATAGAGGTTTTTACCCAACGTTCCGATGAAGATGTACAGAGTAAATATCAAGTGGATTTTGAAACTCACAAAGGACATTTTACCATTGAAAATATTAAGAGGGGAGCTTCCGTTATTGGTTCTGCAGGAAGTGGAAAAACAGAAAGTGTTGTCTATCAGTTTTTAAGGCATTTTAAAAAAAATGGATATTGTGGTATCATACACGATTACAAAAATTTTGAACTTACAGAAATTGTTTATCCACTCTTCAAGCAAGGGGAAATTCCCTTTTACACTATTGCTTTTGATGAAGTCATAAATAAAGTGAATCCTATTGCGCCCAGGTATCTTCCTAATGAGGAAAGTGTAAATGAGTTAGCACGGGTCTTACTTGAAAACCTTCTGGAACAGAAGGAACAAATCGTTACTGGATCTTCCAAATTTTTCAATGATGCAGCAGAAGGTTTGTTATGTGGATTGATCTGGAGGATGAAAACAGACTTACCTAAAATTTGCACGCTCCCACATTTGATTGCCGTATATCAACACCTGGATACCAGAAATTTAGTGCGTTGGTTGTCCGAGGACCGAACATCTAGAATTATGGCAAATGCATTTATTAGTGGTGTAGATTCTGAAAAACAGACTGCGGGAGTAAAAAGCACCTTAGCCAGTGCCTTGAAGCGAATAAGTACCAAGCATATTTTTATGGCACTATCCGAAGACGAAGTTCCTCTTGATTTGAATTCCAAAAATAATCCTGCCGTAATATCCGTAGTAAACAACCCAAAATATGAATCTGCATATTCCCCGGTCATAGCTACAATTTTACATACCGCCATTAAGCAGATGAGCGTACGCAATTCTAAATCTACTTTTCTGATGATGGAAGAAGCTCCCACCATCCGTTTACTGAATATGCATCGCATTCCGGCGACATTGAGAAGTTATGATGTTGCAACGGTTTATGTTATGCAGGATAAAGTACAGAACGATATGATGTATGGGGACAAGGCAAGTAGGGCGATACTAGCCAATTTGTCGTATCAGTTTTTTGGAAAGGTAAATGATCCGGATACAGCTAAGTATTACGAACGATTTTTTGAGATTATTACAGATCCAACAAAAAGCATAAGTAGGGGATACAATCTGGATTTTGATACACGGATTACAACCGGTGAGCGTGAAGTATCAAAGATTAGGGCAGAGGTTTTTTTTAAATTAAAACAAGGTGAGTTCGTTACCTATGCAGACGGTATGGACCGTAGAGTTCATTTTAAACTGAATGAAATTCAAAGGGAATTGCCCCAAGCCAAAATGAGATATTCAGAAGAGGATTATGAGTCCAATTTCAATAAAATTCATTGGGAGGTGATGAGGCGTTTTGAGAATTTCAATAAGACTTAATTTATTTCATTCCTTTTTGGCTGAAAAAATTTTTCTCAATTCAATTTATTGATGAGAACTGTATTTCATCACTCACTTTTTTCTTTA
>CAXBEL010000321.1:0-3363 GCA_963974735.1 uncultured Flavobacteriaceae bacterium
CGCTTCCCACATCTATCCAAGAGGCAAATATCCAAAGATGCAATTCAATCTTGAAGTAAAAGTGTATTTAGATGGGGATACCAATGTTCCCACTCTGGTAGGATCAGGTACAGAAGATTACGTAGGTACTGCTTACGGCCAAGGCGCCTACTCCCAGCAGTATCAAGGATCACCTATAGCCGATAAGGAAAAAGGGGAATTTGCCTTTTATAGATATCACATTCCGGATCCTGTTTATTTTCACGAGGAAGTTAAAGTTACACTACAGCAAATAGGAGGAGCCCCTCAGGCCAAAGTGAAGGAGTTTCTTAAAAACGGAGCTAAACTACAACCTATTACGATTGATGCAAAGGAAGGTTTTTACAAGCTTTTAGAGGATAACAATAAAATTAATTTTAAAGATGAGGATATCCCAAAAGGTTGGACTAATTTTTATCGTCAGGATGATGTTTCAGCAACTGCATATTTCTACCTAAATAAACCTTCGAGCAATTTACCCACTCTGCAATCAGTCGATTTACGTACTGCAGATCTTACTGATGAGGAGTAATATTAAAAAAGAATTATGAAAAGGATTATAATAAATTCAGGAATGATAAATAATCAGCTTTTACTCTTGGTTCTTGCCTTAGGAGTGCTTTTTCCTTCTTCTTTAGATAATCTTAAAGCTCAAAATACAAATAAGCAGAAACCCAATGTTATCTACATAAATACGGATGATCTGGGTTATGGCGATATTGGAGTTTACGGAGCCACAAAAGTATCTACCCCTAATATAGATAAACTTGCTTCTCAAGGCATGCGTTTTACAGATGCTCATACAGTTTCTGCGGTTTGTACACCTTCTCGATATGCTTTTATAACCGGTCAATACCCAGTAAGAGCCAATAATCTATCCAGCGCAATTTTTGATCGGGATTCTTTATTGATGGATGAAAATCAGTTTACAGTTGCTGATGTTTTTAAAGAACAGGGTTATGCTACAGGAATCGTAGGAAAATGGCATCTGGGATTTGGAACCAAACGCCCCGTAGATTGGAATGCCGAATTAAAACCGGGTCCTTTAGAATTAGGTTTTGATTATTATTTTGGAGTACCTGTTTTAAACAGTCATCCTCCTTTTGTGTATGTAGAAAATCACAAAGTTGTGGGATTGGAAGAGGATGATCCTTTTGTATGGGGAGAAGAGGCTAATACAAGACCATATCCAGAAAAATGGAATCGCGGAAATCAAAAAATAGGGGGTGCAGATAAAGCGCACGAGCTCTATGTTGATAATATGGTGGGAACCACACTTAAGGACACGGCGGTCGCTTATATAAAAAAGCATAAGGAAGAACCCTTCTTTTTGTACTACGCCACAACCAATATTCACCATCCCTTTACCCCGGCTAAAAGATTTTTGGGCGAGAGTGAGGCCGGTAGATACGGAGATTTTATTCAAGAACTGGACTGGATTATAGGTGAAATAATGACAACACTGGATGAGGAAAATCTAACCGATAATACTATACTTATTCTTACCAGTGATAATGGCGGAATGTTAAACCGGGGTGGACAGGATGCTTTTAAAATGGGGCATCATATGAATGGGGATCTCTTCGGTTTTAAATTTGATGCCTGGGAAGGTGGTCATCGTATTCCCTTCATAATACGCTGGCCACAGAAAGTTGAACCCGGTACAGTTTCCGATCAACTCATAAGTAGCAATGTGGATATGGTGGCAACTTTTGCAGCTCTTTTTGACCGAAAATTAAAAAGGGAAGAAGCGGTTGATAGCTATAATATATTGCCCATTTTTTTAAGTGAAACTAATAAAGAAATACGCTCAGAGTTGCTGATTGCTCCTAATGAGCTTACGAACATGGCCTTGCGAAAAGATAAGTGGATGTATATTTCGGCCCAGGGTGGGGGAGGTTTTCAGGCCAAATTTAGAGGTATGCATGACTTTGGTGGAGCTGCCGCTACAGTATTTACCAAAGAACAGAACAGCGATATAGAAAATGGTAAAATCAAAGAGGATGCGCCACCTGCACAATTATACAATGTGGAGGAAGATCCTACGGAAAAGGTAAACGTCTTTAATGATTATCCTAAAATGGCAAAAGAAATGAAGCAACGCATTAAAGAAATCCGAGATTCACAGCAAACACGACCAGAAAATAATTAATTTTAAGGATGCTTCAGCCTCTTTTAATTGAATTTCAAAAAAAGAATTATGCATTTTAAATCTTTTAACCTCTTTCCGCTTTCAAGTTTAGTACTCATTGTATCCCTGTTATCATGTAAGGATTCCAATACTGATAAAGAAGTAGCAGAAAATAAAAGACCCAATATAATTTTTATTATGGCAGATGATCACGCTGTACAGGCCATAAGCGCTTACGATCATCCCCTTGGTAAATTGGCACCAACTCCTAATATAGATCGTATCGCAGATGATGGAGCGATATTTTACAGAAATTATTGCACTAATTCGTTATGCGGGCCAAGTCGTGCCACCATTCTTACAGGACAATTTAGTAATGAGAACGGTTTTAGAATGAATGGGGACAAATTTGATGGATCGCAAACTACACTGCCCAAAGTCCTTCAGGAAAATGGATATACCACCGCTATTGTGGGAAAATGGCACTTAGGAACTACACCCACCGGTTTTGATCATTGGGAGATTTTAAATGATCAAGGTCAATACTACAATCCGGATTTTATTAAGGACAAGGATACTACAACAGTTCAAGGCTATACCACAGATATTATCACAGATAAAAGTATAGATTGGTTAAAAGAACAAAAAGATACCGATAAGCCTTTCTTTTTAATGGTGCATCACAAAGCGCCGCACCGCAACTGGATGCCACCCTTGCGATATGCGACAGTTTATGATAGTATAGAATTTCCGCTTCCTGATAGTTATTTTACTGATTTTGATTCCACTCAAATTGCTGCAAAAGATCAGTTGATGAACATTTATAAGGATATGTACGAAGGATACGATCTAAAAATGACTTTAGAAGAAGGAAGTCCTGAGCTTGCTCACGATCCATGGCACAATGAATTTAGCAGAATGACCCCGCAGCAACGTGCAGTTTGGGACAGTGCTTACCAGCCAAAAAATGATGCCATGCACCGAGCTGATTTAAAGGGGAAAGAATTAGCACGCTGGAAGGGACAACGTTTTTTACACGAATACCTGGCGACGGTAAAGGCGGTAGATGATGGCGTGGGAAGGATATTGGATTATTTAAAGGAAAATGGTTTAGATGAAAACACCTTGGTGGTTTATACATCTGACCAGGGCTTTTATTTGGGTGAGAACGGCTGGTTTGATAAGCGCTTTATGTATGAACCATCATTTCGT
The DNA here is from genome assembly GCA_963974735.1 of uncultured Flavobacteriaceae bacterium. Taxonomy (GTDB): domain Bacteria; phylum Bacteroidota; class Bacteroidia; order Flavobacteriales; family Flavobacteriaceae; genus Leeuwenhoekiella. Next base: position 3,362 of record CAXBEL010000321.1, read on the forward strand.
AT
>CAXBEL010000322.1:0-3325 GCA_963974735.1 uncultured Flavobacteriaceae bacterium
CCAGTTTTTTGGAAAGGTGAACGATCCCGATACCGCCAAATATTACGAACGCTTTTTTGAAATCGTGAAAAAACCTACCACCAGTGTCAACCGCGGGTATAGCCTAAATTTTGATACGAGAGTGACCACCGGGGAGAAAGAAATTCCAAAAATCCGCGCCGATGTTTTTTTCCGTCTGAAACAGGGGGAGTTTATAACTTATGCAGATGGAAAGGATAAAAAAGTACAGTTTAAATTGCAGAAAATTCACCGCGTGTTACCTGAGGCTAAAGACCAAAAACCTTATTCTAAAGCTGATTTGAAAGCTAATTTTGAACAAGTTTATGATGAGGCAAGATCGATTTTCAAATAGCTACTCTTTGGAATCCAAAATTTTAAATCGAAATTCTCTAATCTTTCGATAAGCACTTTTTGCGAAATCATAAATTCGTCTATCCGGCTTACGGGTTTTTTAATGAAAGTAAATGTCACGGATTTACCCTGGCCAAAAGGCCATCGTTTGCCATTTCACTCTTTTTCAAACTTCATTTTAGGATTGCTACAATGCATAATAATATCATTGTTGTTGGCGATTGGAGCTGACCATATTACGTAAATGAATGAATTGCGTTCTGATTTTATATAGATGCCCTCATTTAAAATTCCATCTAGAATGTCCTTGTCGTGGTCATATTTAATATAATAATTTCTATTGTTTTTAGATTTTCAATCAAATATTTATGGGTATAGCGCTTTGATACTTTCCTGTTAGTATGACTCAATAGGGAACTATAAATTATAGGATAATTCATAATTGTTGCATATTATCAACAAAAATAGTAAATTTGGGGAAAATATGCAATGAAATGAATTCTAAGAAAACAATTCTATTGCCGAAGTTTCAAAAGGTCTTTGAACAGTTGGGTGAGAATATAAAGCTGGCACGAAAACGACGAAAGCTTACAACGGAACAGGTTTCCGAACGGGCAGGTATTAATCGTACTACACTGTACAGGATTGAAAAAGGAGATCCAGCCGTATCTATAGGTTCCTATTTCAATGTGTTTAGAGTACTGAATTTAGAAGAGGATTTTAAAAAATTGGCGGTCGATGATGAATTTGGAAGAAAACTGCAAGACCTTGATTTATTATAAATACCATGGCAACAGGAAAATTTGATATATACGTATTTGCAGATTGGGCTGCATTAGAAAAACCAACATTGATAGGCGTACTTTCAGCTCATTTTGCCAAAGGAAAAAAAGTATTCAGTTTTGAGTATAACAAGGATTGGTTAAAGACCGATGCACAACGATTGTTGGATCCAGATATTGATTTTTATTCAGGACCACAATATCCGGGCGAAGGAAGAAAAAGCGCCTAAACTTTATGAAATAGATTATCTGCTCGGCGTTTTTGATGATACTAGAATGGGCGCTTTACGATTTAAAGCGGATTTGGATGGCCCTTTTTTGGATAACGATACACATAGTCCGACACCGCCTTGGTCATCACTCGGTGAACTTCAGGAAGCAGTAAATCAACTAGAAAATGATGAACAAAGTGATGCCATTAGAAAATGGATTGCAGTTTTGATCGCACCCGGTTCGTCGTTGGGAGGGGCAAGACCAAAGGCTAATATACTTGATGCTCAGAAGGACTTGTGGATAGCTAAATTTCCTTCTAAAACGGATGTAGTAGATAAAGCAGCATGGGAGTTTTTAGCCTATGAATTGGCGATTGCTTCCGGAGTGGAAATGGCGGAATCTAAAATTGAAAAAATAAGTGGTCAATATCATACATTCCTGACCAAACGATTTGATAGGGATAATGGCAAACGAATCCACTTTGCCTCAGCAATGACAATGACAGGGAATACAGAAGATATCATCAAAGATACCACACCAAGTTATTTGGAAATTGTTGAGTTTATTGAGAATTATGGAGTTGATGTGGAAACTAATTTACATCAACTGTGGCGAAGAATTGTGTTTAATATTGCTATTTCAAATACGGATGACCATTTAAGAAATCACGGATTTATACTAACCCAAAAGGGTTGGATGTTATCACCAGCTTATGACTTAAATCCTTCAATAGAAAAAGATGGTCTATCTCTAAATATAGATATGGACGATAATGCTTTAAACTTTGATTTGGCAAAAAGCGTGGGCAAATATTTTCGTTTAAGTGAAGTTGAAATGCAAACCATTTTGGATGAAGTTCTCACAGTAGTGAAGGACTGGAAAACCATAGCCAAAAAGATAGGGATTAAAAATGCGGAAATAGAATTGATGGCCGGGGCGTTCAAGTGGTAAGAGAAGCGAAAAAATTAGATGAGTTACATATCAATTAAAAATGATGAGCAGAAAAATTATGGGTTGGTTCGTAAGACGGACTTAAACTTACGTGCAAAATATCCGAAGGAGATAAATCCTGTTTTCGGACAATAAATGAATAATTCTACTAAAGAAAAAACTGCTATTTTTTTCAAAATTATCAATTAGGATTATTAATAAACCGATGCGAGATCTTTAGTTGTATGTTACGTTCCCCATCCTTTTCATTAAGTTCCAATATCGCTCTCCTTTCTTTAGACAAAGAAAATTTTGACAAGATATAAACCAATCTTACCGTTTGTTTTTTTTCAATTTTATCAGGTAAGTTGTACTTAAAAACCGGATTCTGGTATAAACGCTGGAGGGATTTCTTTTTCCCTTTTTTGCGGGTTTCAATGGCCAATTTTAAGAAATTGAGATCGTAATCCAGGCCTGATTTATTCTCAATTTGAATCACAAAATAAAGCTCTTCCTTATTAAAAACGATGTTTTCAACACTCAAAATAATACCATACTGGCGCTGTTTTATCCGGCCAATTCGCTGCTTCTTACTAAGCAAGTAGCTTCCGAATCTACGGTAATGATCATCCTTATTGTTTAAGTTCTTTTGCGGTTTTTTATCATTAACTGAATCTTTGACAATAGGCTTTTCCATTCCGATACTTTGCGCTTCAGGGATAAAATAGTTTAGCCTGGAAAGTTGTTCTTTATACTTCAAAATATAGGAGAAGACAGCTCCATTGGCACCGATAACTAATAAGTTACTTTCCTTGCCGGGCTTGGCCTGCAGCAGTCCAAAGTGTTGCTGCTTTTCCCGGTTATAGGTAAAGACAAAATGCTCAGCACCGGTAATACCCTGGCTAATTTCCTCTGGAAAAAATAGTGCAACATTCTTGTAATCATTAGCGTAAATAGTGTCCAGTTTTTCCTGGGCTTGTGCACTGGTGAAAACTATCAGCAGTAAAGTGGCTGTTGTTAAAAGATAATTTTTCATAAGAATTGTTTTT
>CAXBEL010000323.1:0-3186 GCA_963974735.1 uncultured Flavobacteriaceae bacterium
GTAATAGCTATCAATTCTTTAAAGCTTGCTCCAGCACAAAAGGTTCTATCTCCCCCACTTTTTAGAATAATGACTTTGATTTCTTCGTCTTTACCAGCAGAGATAACGGTTTGCTCCAGCTTATCCAGTATCGCTGTGGGTAACGCATTATGATCTGGAGTAAAAAAAGTTATAGTTGCTATACCTGTATCAACTTTTATATCTACAAATGAATCCTGCATAAATAATTTTCAGTGTTGGTAGCTTGTCACTACAAAAATGATAAAATTAATGGTTAAAATCTAGCAATTCAAAAACTGAAGTTGCGTAAATATCTATCAATCTTAGTAAATTTGAACTATGAGCAACGTTTTAGATAAAAACATAAAAAGCAATCCGTTAATAGATAGATTACCGGCGCATCTTAAGCAGTTTATAAAACCGCAGAATTATGATGACTACACGCCCATTAATCAGGCTGTATGGAGGTATGTTATGCGAAAAAACGTAGATTATTTAAGCAAAGTTGCGCATAAATCCTATCTCGACGGACTCAAAAAAACGGGTATCTCTATAGACCATATCCCTAATATGTATGGTATGAATCGTATTTTAAAAGAAATAGGATGGGCTGCTGTGGCCGTTGATGGTTTTATTCCACCTAGTGCATTTATGGAATTTCAAGCCTATAATGTGCTTGTGATTGCTTCAGACATTCGGCAGATTGAACACATAGAATACACACCCGCACCAGATATTATTCACGAGGGAGCAGGACATGCTCCTATTATTGCAAATCCAGAATATGCCGAATATTTAAGACGTTTTGGTGAGATAGGATGCAAAGCCATTTCCTCAGCTAAAGATTATGAATTGTATGAGGCTGTACGCAAATTATCCATAATTAAAGAAGCGGAAGGAACTCCCCAAGAAGAAATAGAAGATGCCGAAAATCAAGTTGAATACTTACAGCAAAATATGGGGGAAGCCAGTGAGATGGCAACAATACGCAACCTGCATTGGTGGACTGTAGAATATGGCCTTATAGGCACACCCGACAAACCCAAAATTTATGGAGCTGGTTTACTATCTTCCATTGGTGAAAGTAAAGGGTGCCTAAAAGATAAAGTGATAAAGATCCCTTACAGTATCGCAGCTGCAGATAAAGAGTTTGATATTACAAAACCTCAACCTCAACTCTACGTTACACCAGACTTTGCATTTTTGAGTCAAGTACTTGAAGAATATGCCAATACTATGGCTCTGCGCACAGGCGGTCCAGACGGATTACAAAAACTAATAAATTCAAAAAATCTAGGAACTGTAGAATTAAGTACTGGTCTTCAAATTTCTGGTATTTTTACTGAAATGATTACTAAGGGTGATAAAGTCGCTTATCTACAAACCAAAGGGAAAACTGCATTGGCCTATCGCGAGAAAGAACTTGTTGGTCACGGTACACTGAATCATCCAAAAGGATTCGGTACAGCTTTAGGCAAACTTAAAGGGATTAATCTTGCTATAGAAGATATGAGTCCACGTGATTTAAAAGCCTATAAGATTTATGAAGGCGAAAGAATAACCCTAGAATTTGAAGCCGGGATTACGGTTGAAGGAGAAATTATCACGGGCACACGAAATCTGCAGGGAAAAATAATCCTTATTAGCTTTACAGATTGCACAGTAACCTTAGGGGATCGTGTTCTTTTTAAACCAGAATGGGGAAACTATGATATGGCGGTAGGCAAGAAAATAGTTTCTGCATTTTCTGGTCCAGCAGATGTTAATTCTTTTGACTTAATAACACATACTACTTCTACGACTACTATTAAAGGAAAAACCAATCCAGAACGCAAGGAACTTGAATCACTTTATAAAGCTATTCGTGATTATAGGGAAGGTAAGGATACATTATTTTCTCCAGAAGCGGTTTTTGATATTTTACAAAAATCCCATCCCAAGGATTGGCTTTTAAGTGTAGAACTCTATGAACTTGCTGCAGAACGGGAAAACAAAGTATTTGCTAAAGAGGTGCTAGCCTATTTAAACGATTTAAAAGAAAGAAGAGCAGAAATAGCTCATTTAATTGATGATGGCATAAATCTGGTTGACACCAAAAACGAATCAATTGAAATTTGATTTATTAAAAACCAGGTTTTATGCTGATTCAAGAAGTGCTTCTTTAATTTGTTCCAGTTCCCTAAACTCTAATGGCTTTACAACATAATCTGAAACATTATTAAATTCCCGAACTCTTTCGTAGTCTGCCTTGTCAATTGAAGATGTGACAATATAGATAACAATTTTTTTGGGCAATTTTACTTTTTTAAATTCTTCCAAGAAATCCCAACCATCCATAACCGGCATATTTAAATCCAGCAAAATAACATCAGGAACCTCTTTTCCTTCATTAATGATTGAAGTTAAATTATTAAGTGCTTCCTTCCCATTTGAATAAATAAGATAATTTTCACTAAAATCAATGCTTTTCATCATTTTTTTAATCCCAAAGACAAAAATAGGATCATCGTCTACTATACAAGTTAACTTAATTTTTTTCATTTAAATATATTTTAAAAGTCGTCCCCTTATCTACTTCGCTTTCAACTTCTATTTTCCCACCCATAACCTCAATTTGCCTTTTGGTCATATAAAGACCAAGACCTTTTGAATCTGGATGGTCATGAAATGTTTTATAAAGACCAAATATTTTAGTTTTATGTCTTTCTAAATCTATTCCCTGTCCGTTATCTTCAATTTCAATTACTCTGAAATCTTTCTCTTTTATAGAAGAAAATTTCACCCAGGAATCTCTTTCTGATGAACTATACCTAATAGCATTTGTAAGCATATTTAATAAAATACTATCCAAATAAGCAGGTATTGCCAAAATAGTAAAATCTTCCTTTACTTTATTAATAACGGTAAAATTACTATTTAAAATAATTCCTTGGTTAGCCGCTATTATATTTTCTACAAACTCATAAAGATTAAGCTTCTCCTTAGCAAGATTATCTGTATCAAGTGCAATCACGCTGTTTAAATGCTCAATGGTTTCGCACAACATATCTGAGGCGTTCACGAGCATATTAAACTGTTCCTCTTTCTCTTCAGCATCTGTTTCAGCTTTCATAAAGTTGAGTAACATAGAAATATTGCTGGTATGTGATCTCAAATTATGAGAGACAATATGAGAAAAATTTACAA
>CAXBEL010000324.1:0-3107 GCA_963974735.1 uncultured Flavobacteriaceae bacterium
GTTGCCCTATGGCAGCTATTTTAGGTTTCCAGCAACGTTTGCTTTCGCGTTTTAGAATCACCACAAATGGCGGACAATGTATTTCCTGCGGAAACTGCTCTACCTATTGCGAAATGGGAATCGACGTGCGTGCGTATGCCCAAAAAGGGGAAAACATCGTTCGGAGTTCTTGTGTAGGCTGCGGGATCTGCTCTGCCGTTTGTCCTCGTGGTGTACTCAAATTAGAAAACGGTTCGCGCAATGGAAGAATTAATTCTAATGAGATTTTATTGGGCAATGATGTTGACTTAATGGATTATGTGAACCAGAAGTAAAATCAGGTTTTATTATCTTTTCTATTCCATGACAAAACTTTTAATCTTCGATTTAGACAATACCATTTTTGATACGCACACTATATCAAGAAAAGAAGTGGCATCGCTATTAAAAAAATTCGAGATAGTTGCAATCGAAAAATATGGTGCTGAAAAAACAGAAAAAATTATTGAAGAATTTTGGCAAGATTCCTTTGATGTAATCGCTAAAAAATATCAGTTTTCTGAAAGATTGATTACTGAATTTGCCAATGCTTTAAACAACACCCGTTTTGACCTGAAGATTCAACCTTTTGCTGATTTTGCACTTATCAAGAAATTAGAGTACGATAAAATTTTAGTCACCACAGGATTTAAAAAGTTTCAGGAATCAAAAATAAAGGCACTTGGTATTGAAAATATTTTTTCCGCAATTTACATAGATGACATTTTAAGCCCAGAGCAAACTTCAAAAAAACATATATTTTTAAAAATCCTAAAAGAAAACTCCTTTTCTCCTAAACAGATCATTGTAATTGGTGATAAATCAGAAGCAGAATTGAAAGCTGGATTTGAATTGGGCTTTACCACAATACAGGTTTCTAAAAAAGGACAAAACAAATCTAAATATGCTGATTATAACATTTCAGACTTTGCTGAATTAGCCTGTATTTTGAGTTAAAATTTAAATAAAACATTAATTACTTACTCACTAAAGTCCTAACTTTAAGTAACTAACCAATAATATTGTTATGCTCTTTGATCTATCTGATCTTTTTGATCCCGCAATTCTCTTATTACGAATTGTTGTTGCTATTGTTTTCTTCTCCAGCGGAATGGGCCATGTACAAAAGCCAAAGGAACGCAGTGAGAGTATTGGGCTCCCACCCTCCCTAACTTCATTTCTTGGTATTGCAGAAATCGTAGGTGCAATTTCTATAGCACTGGGAATATATATTCAGATAGGTGCCGCTATTTTAATCTGCGTAATGCTGGGGGCTATTTACAAAAAGATATTTGAGTGGAAAACCGGATTCTATGCTGATGAAGTTTATGGTTGGCACTATGATCTTATTCTTTTACTGGCCAATCTAGTATTTTTATCAAATCCCGGAGCTTATATAATTTTCCCATAGTTTAATTATTTCAGATTATCTGCTTTTAGTATGCCTTCACAATTTAAAAGAAGTTATATTCTAAACTTGTTTTTAAAAACCTAAAGTTAAAAGACACCTAATGTCTGTTAGTTTACTGCATCCTCACGTCTAACTTTACCTATTAATTGTACGCGCAAACCTTCTAAGGAATAGTATTTTTGCGTTTTAAAATTATCATTCCTTAATGGGTTACAACATAAAGGTTATTATTCCTGCTTTTAATGAGCAAGAATCTATAGGCAAGGTTATTAAAGACATCCCCACTATTGTAAAAGAAGTAATTGTGGTGAGCAACAACTCTACAGATGCTACTATACAGACAGCTAGAGATGCTGGTGCGACTGTAATTTCTGAAGAGCGTCCTGGTTATGGCTATGCCTGTCTTAAAGGTATAGGGTATGTGTCCTCTCAATCTGAAACACCTGATATCCTTGTTTTTCTGGATGGGGACTATAGTGATTATCCAGAACAGTTAAGGGAAATTGTTGCTCCTATAATAGAAAATGATATTGATCTGGTTATAGGTGCTCGGGTAGCTAATCTTCGAGAAAAAGGAAGTATGACTTTCCCACAACGCTTTGGCAACAAACTTGCTACAACATTAATGCGCTTGTTATTTAATTCAAAATTTACAGATTTGGGGCCATTTCGGGCTATCAAGTATAGTAAACTTCTTGAATTGGGTATGGAGGACAAAACATACGGATGGACTGTAGAAATGCAGTTAAAAGCTTTAAAGAAGGATTTTACGTATGTAGAAGTACCTGTAAAGTACCGCAACCGAATAGGAGTTTCCAAAGTTTCCGGAACTATTAAAGGTGCTATCTTTGCGGGTGTTAAAATATTAAGTTGGATTTTTAAGTACAGTTTCAGATAATGCAAACCGCAATTATCATAATTTATACACTTGCCCTATCGCTGATCTTTCTATACAGTTTAGCTCAACTGAGCTTACTCCTCAATTATTTAAAAGCTAAAAAACAAGTTGACAATTCTTTAAAGTTCAACCTAAAAAATCCTTTAGAAATACCAACTGTCACCGTACAGCTGCCCTTATATAATGAGTTGTATGTGGTAGAACGTTTACTGGATAATATCGCATTAATGGATTATCCCAAAGACAAGTTGGAAATACAAGTGCTTGACGATTCTACAGATGAATCCATAAATAACACAAAGGAAAAAATAAAAGAATTACAAGCAACAGGACTTGATATAAAACATATAACCCGAGCTGATCGTACTGGGTTTAAAGCGGGAGCTTTAAAAGAAGGGTTGTTAATTGCTAAAGGAGAGTTCATCGCTATTTTTGATTCAGATTTTCTGCCTAAATCAGATTGGTTAAAAAAGACAATACCTTATTTTAAAAATGAAAATATAGGCGTCGTTCAGACCCGGTGGGGGCACATCAATCGGGATTATTCAATTTTAACGCGCATACAGGCTTTTGCCCTTGATTTTCATTTTATTCTGGAACAAGTAGGAAGAAATTTTGGACATCATTTTATTAATTTTAATGGTACAGCTGGTGTCTGGCGTAAAGCATGTATTCTAGATGCAGGCAACTGGCAAGGAGACACATTAACCGAAGATCTTGATCTTAGTTATCGTGCTCAACTCAAAAAATGGGAGTTTAAATATCTGGAAGAGGTAGAAA
>CAXBEL010000325.1:0-3099 GCA_963974735.1 uncultured Flavobacteriaceae bacterium
TCTTCCGAAGCCATTAGATCACGTTGACAATCGGTAAATTCATCGTTCACATTACCCAAATCAATGAAGTTGGGGATTACATTTATTTTCTTTTTAATGTCAAATAAACGCAATGTATCCTCCTTTAGACTTGCAGATACAGAAGTAACCACATCACTTTTATTAATACTAAAAGTTACTGCGGGTTTATAAAATGGATGGTTACCTACTAAGGTAATATCTGTGCCGTGCAAGGTTGTAACCATTGGGATTGTTATGCCTTCCTGCTTTAGCATTTTTTGCGCCATATAACCTGCATAAGCATGTGGAATGGCATAATGTACATGCAAAACATCTATATGATAAGCCCTTATTATATTTACCAGTTTACTGGAAAGAGCCAATTCATAAGGTTGATAATGAAAAAGAGGATAATCTGGCACATTTACCTCATGAAAGAAAATCTTTTCATTCAGCAAATCCAGGCGTACAGGCTGTTTGTAGGTTATAAAATGAACTTCATGACCACGCTTAGAAAGAGCGATTCCCAGTTCTGTAGCTACTACACCACTACCACCAAAGGTAGGATAACAAACAATGGCAATTTTCATCTTATAAAAATACTAGTTAACTATAGATTCTTGAATAACTTCCTGAATCTTTGTTCTCAAATCTGAGGTAATAAGTTTTCGATTCTCCATAGTTGGAAAAGTTCTATTTGAAAGAAAAACATATAAAAGCTCTGTTTCTGGATCTGCCCAGGTATAAGTTCCTGTAAAACCAGAATGTCCAAAACTACTTTCTGAAACACAACCACATGTGGGTCCCGCTGTCCCTAATTGAGGTTTATCAAAACCTACGCCACGACGTACATTTTCATTACAATAGTAACACGTGTTGAAGGTATCCATAGTTTGTTTAGAAAAATATCTCTTACCCCCGTAATATCCATTCTGCAAATACATCTGCATCAATTTTGCAACGTCATTAGCATTGCTAAAAAGCCCTGCGTGACCACCTATATTATTTTCCATAGCAGCTCCCATATCATGAACGTAGCCTTGAATCTTTTGCATCCGAAAATAGGTGTCATTCTCAGAAGGAATAATATCCTTTTTATCAAATTTATTCAACGGCAAATAACCGGTACGATTAGCCCCTATTTTTTTATAAAAATGGCTTTGTGAGAGACTATCTAAATTTTTACCATAATAGTCTTCAAGATATTTTTTAAATAAATAATAGGAAAGATCACTGTACTTATAGGATTTAGTAGATCTAAGATCAGAATCTGCTATAATCTTGACAATACTATCCTGATAATCCGATCTCAGATAAACCTCATCTGCCACTTTAATATTAAAATCTTTTGAAGGTTTTTTTCTATAATATGCCTCAGAAATTTTTCCTGTAGTACTATCTAAAGTATGAATGTAAAAAGGAATCCAAGCTTTAAGTCTACCATAATGAGATAAAACTTCACGAACTGTAATATTATTTTTGTTGGTACCTCTTAGTTCGGGGATTAGCTGTCCCAGTTTATCATCCAACTGTAATGAACCTTCACTTTTCAATTCCATTAAAAGCGGAAGTGTCGCCAATATTTTAGTCATTGATGCAAGATCATAAACATCATTTAATTCAACCTTTTGGTCTTTAGTATAGGTATGATAGCCAAAGGCCTTCTCATAAATCACCTTACCTCTTCTAGCAATCAAGACCTGTGCTCCCGGAAACATAACTCCATTGAGACCAACTTTAACTAAAGAATCAACCTTTTTCAGCTTCTCACTATCCATACCCTCTTCTTCAGGTACACCATATTTTAATCTTCGTAAGGTTCCTGTCTCGTAACTGGTACCCAAAGGAAAATCTTCACCCAGAGATACTGGGGATTTTCCGGTAGCGCCGATTGCTCCAAAAATTAACTGAGCACTAAGTTCCTGAGCTATTTTACTATTTTGATAAGAAAGAATAACACCTTCGATATTATCTGTATTTTTTAAATCCAGCAAAGCATATGGCCTAACAAACAAGTCTAAAACCACTTGGTTTGATTTAGCTATTTCTTCTATCCAATAAATGTCTTCTGCAGTAAATTTATAGGACTTCCAAGGATTATCATTAGAACGATGAAAACCGACTATAACATAATTATACGGCTTCAATTTTTCTAAAACATCGCTAAGATCAGAACCCTTTACTTTGTCAACTTGACCATATTTGATCATTTGATCATAAAAGGCATCGCCATTATCGTCTCCTAATTCTACGTAAGCTATTTTTTGTTGATCTAAATCTTTTACCGGAAGTACAGCTCCTTTATTTTTTAAAACCGTAAGAGCTCCAGCAAATGCTTTATGATTAATGGCCTCATCTGTAGGTGTATTTAAATCTGCAACGAGATTGGTTTCATCTACCGGCTTATAATTATTAAGACCCACTTTATATTTTGCATATAATATCTTACGCACAGAACGTGATAAGCGCTCCTCGGTAATTTCTCCTGTATAATAGGCTTCTTCTATTTTTTGTATTGCCTTGGGAATATTTTCACTTATAAGTAAAATATCATTTCCTGCTTTAAATGCTTCAAGATCGATTTCACCAGGTTCCTTAAAATTGGAAGCCCCTTTCATATTTAAAGCATCTGTAAAAACCAAACCTTGAAAGCCCAAGGTATCCTGTAATAAATTAGTGACTACATTCTTTGAAATTGAAGTGGGATAGCCAGGCCTGTTTTCGAGTGAAGGCACATCTAAATGGGCAATCATAACACTTGCAATACCCGCATCTATAACCCGCTTATAGGGATACAACTCTATAGAATCCAATCTTGCTCTTGAAAAATTAAGCGTAGGTAAGGTTTTATGTGAATCCTGATCTGTATCGCCATGTCCAGGAAAATGTTTAGCACTTCCCAAAACACCCACGCTCTGCATTCCTTTTAAAAATGCAATGGATTTTTGTGTCACATTCTCTCTGTCCTCTCCAAAAGACCGGTTACCTATTATAGGATTTTTTGGGTTAACATTAATATCAACAACTGGTGCAAAATTTATATGCACACCTAATCTCCTACTGTGTCTTCCTATCTGCCGCCCAACGGCTTCAACTATA
>CAXBEL010000326.1:0-3068 GCA_963974735.1 uncultured Flavobacteriaceae bacterium
TCACAGATTCTCCAGTATATCCACCTGTCACTAAGGCTATTTTTCTCTTCATAGTTATTTTACTTAACATTGCGAATTACTTGAATTTTCAGGGAAGGGAGAAGCAAAAAATTAAAGTTGTGGCGTTTATTTTAGGGATGAAATAATTTATTGCCTGGTTGTTTATGATTATAATTAAGTTTTGTCAATTGTTTTGTAGCGAATTATTATTTGTATTCGTATGTAGTTTAGTTGTTAATTATTCTGACTTTAAACCCAATTTTTAATGAAAATCTCTAGGCTTTTTTATTTCATTTATATTTTTAGCGGACTCTTATTCATTGGTTGCGAATCTTCTACTGATCCCGAACCTCGATTATTACTCCAAACGGTGGGATTTGAAGGGAATTTGCCCGACGGCCAAACAGTCAGTTTCCCATCAGATTACGAAGCTAATAGTGAACCTTTGGCATTTAGTTATAGAAATGATCCTGATTTTAATGGAGAGGTATCTGAAGGAAATGTGGCTTCCCATTACATGCATTTAAATGATCTAACTAGAGATTTTAAAATTTCTTTGAGACTTCCAGAACTTAAATGGTCGGATGTTGCCGATGATAGCTTTAAATCAAAAGCCGTTTTTGAAGAAATTTATTCTTATCAAAAAGTTAAAGAGGTTCTCAGCATAGGAGATAAGAAAATCGATGATTTGGAGGAGGGCGGAGAAGTAGTATCGGATTTGTTCAAAGTTTTCTACGCTTCGCCCGGCATTGAGTTTACTTATGAATCAGGTTTGTATAATTCTTTTTATCCTGTGGACGATCAGGAAGACCCAAGCGATAATTATTTTAAAGTAGTCCGCCAGCAAGAGGGCTTTTATAAGAATGCTAGGGGAGAAGAAAAAAGATTGTTGGTGGTAGAGATTGAACTGAAAGTGAATATGTACAAAACTGAAAGTGGTGAAGGTCTGGTACTAAGCCCCCCTATTGAAGGCAGATTGATCTTAGCTTTCAAAGAGTTTATTCCAGAATGGGCGGAATGATATTAATGCTAAATTCTTAATGGATTTTATCATTCTTTCTTATAAACGAATTAGTTGAAAATTTTAATAATTTCTAAATACATTACTTAAACCCAACTCCTATGAAACTCAGTAAGCTTTATTCTTTAGTGTATGTTTTTGGTGGTCTCTTATTCTTCGGTTGCAATTCTTCTGAGGATCCTGAACCTAAATTTCGTCTTCAATCAGTAGGATTTGAAGGGATTTTACCAAATGGTCTTGAGTTTGGCAAGGTTGATATTCGTTCTTCTAATGGGCTGACTACTTCCTCTCAAATGGAGGCAGACGGAGTATTAAAAATGGGTGGAGCACATATTTTATCAATCCGTAATCCTGAAAATGGGTTGACTCTTTCTGTTGAGCTTCCAAGTGTTGATTTTTCTGAGCCTATTATCGTTAATGAATATTCAGCGGAAGTATTAAAAGCGCTTTTCAATGAGGAATATCCTTATGAATTGGTTTTAAGCAAGCTTTTGGAAGAAAAGAATAAAGCTATATCCGATCCTACATATAATTCGATTACTAACATAAGTTTTCAGTATTCAAATATTAAGGAATTCTATAATTATATACACTTCAATCCAGATCCTTTGGATGGGGGGAGAGTGCAAGTAATGGATGTCATCGAAGGGATAGAAGAAAATATCTCAGGTCAACCTGTCAGGAAAATTGAAGTAATATTTGATTTCGATCTTACTATGGAAGCTTCAGGGAGTGATGTTATTCCACAGTCAGGACAAATGAAAGGAACTGCAAGATTTAAGTACAGAGAGGATTTTTATCAGGGAGAATTTGAAAATTAGGATTGTCGAAACGCATTTCTTCCCCGCAGATAACTTACTCAGATATTTACATCAAGCTTTTGGATTAAAAGATTAGCGTAGGCCAGGGTTCTTTTCTGAGAATATCTGCGGGAATGACTACGCTAACTTAATCTGATCGAGATAGAACTTCATCCTTGTATGATCTCGAGGTAAAAAGTCAATCTTATCGATTTTGTCTTGTTTGTGGTTGTAGAAAACTTCGACGTATTCATTTTCCAGCAAATACAAATTTACCTTATGCTTGTAATACCGTATGCCCACGACAAATGTGCCTTCTGTGTAGAGGGTAGCTATTTTTTTGTGAAAAGGAAGGTTGGCGAATTCTTCTTTGCTCATATTCTTTGGTTTCGCTCGTTAAGTTACCAAAACGATTCTCATTTTTGATCAAAAAAGGTTGATTCCTGATAGACTTCGTCTTATACTTGAAGGAATAAAAACCACTATGCAGCGCAAACAATTCCGTTTCACCGCTTTTTTTCTCGTTTTGGGATTAATGCTAGCTACTTCTTGCGCCTCCAAAAAGAAAGCTGCCTCCGAACCATTTAATACTGTTATTAAGACTGCTAGAAGCTATACAGGCACACCCTATCGTTATGGCGGAACTACACGTGCTGGAATGGATTGCTCTGCATTGGTCTACCATTCTTTTTACTCTGTTGGAATTACGATGCCAAGAATCTCGACGGATCAAAGTAAAATGGGGAAAAGTATTCGAACGAATGAGATCAAGCCTGGCGATGTGTTATTTTTCGCCACTGGAAAGCGTAAAAAGCAAGTCACGCATTCTGGAATAGTGACTGAAACTTCTCGTGGGGATGTACGCTTTATTCATTCCTCATCTTCTCTTGGTGTTTCGGAAGATTACCTGAGTAATAATTACTGGTCAAAGGCATTTTTATTCGCGAGACGAATATTGGATTGATTTCTTTTTACCCTAGAGTTCTGGGAAGGCTCGATTAAAGAACAAGTGTTAATATCTTATTAGGTTTTAAACCTTAAGAAAGAATGAAATGTCTAGCTTTTGCAGAAAGTCAATAACTCGTGTATTTTAATATTATAAAATTTGCTGACTTGCATAATTTAACTAGATCTGAGTAAGAGTTTCATTGTCAGGTATTGATAAAATCTTTGGACTAACCATTGAATTTGATACGATCGAAGATTAATTTTCCAAATATCCTTTGGGTTTAGGCATTATTGGTTAA
>CAXBEL010000327.1:0-3049 GCA_963974735.1 uncultured Flavobacteriaceae bacterium
AAAGAAAAATAAAGAATATGAAAAAGCAGGTTTGGATAGACACAGATCTTTCTGTGGGAATGAAAAGGCACAAACGCGATGGATATTGCGATGTAGATGATGGTTTTGCAGTGCTTCAGTTAATGAAGGCGAAAAATGTTGAAATAATTGGAATCAGTGCTGTTTTTGGCAATACTTTGATAGACGACGCTTTTAGGCTCAGCAAACAAATGGCTGCAGAATTTGCCAAAACCAGAATACCAGTTTATAAAGGTGCTGGTGAACCAATCCAATTAAATAGTGTAGAAACCAATAATGCCGTAGAAGCGCTTGCTGAAGCTTTGAAAAAGCAGAAAATGACTATTATGGCCATTGGTCCGGCAACAAACATTGGCATTTTATTATTGAAATATCCAGAGCTTAAAGATCAAATTGAGGAGGTAGTACTTGTAGCGGGCAGAAGAAAACATACAGATTATTTTAAAATAGGGAATAAGGGTGTTCACGCACAGGATTTAAATTTTGATTTAGATAATGACGCATTCAGAGTTATGTTTGAAAATCAGATTAAAGTCGTGCTTTGCCCTTTTGAGATTTCAAATAAAGTTTGGGTTAAACAGGCAGATTTAGATATTCTTAAAAATGGAGATGTAGGGAATAAATGGTTGGGCGAAGCTTCGCAGCCGTGGTTGGATCAATGGATAAATTTGGGCGCAGAAGGTTTTAATCCGTTTGATGTGCTTGCGAGTCATTATATTATTGCTCCAGAAGATATAATTTCTGAACAATTGCATGCCCGTTTAGAAATTCATCCAGACGATACAGCAATGGATTCTGAGAATACATTTAAACAGTATTTGTTATGCGACGAGAAGACTGGCTTCCCAGTCAAGTATTGCTATGATGTGGATTCAGATTATCACGAGAAATTAATAAATAGTTTTAAATAGAATAACCTTGAAAAAGTTAACAGCAGATCAGATAAGTTTGACCACCTATTTAAAACAACAGGATTGGTTGGGGGCAGGAGAAAAGATTGTTTCCACAGAGAAACCCGGCGAGGGCAATATGAATTTTACCTTACGTGTTACTACAAATAAACGTTCATTTATCCTTAAGCAGAGCAGGGAATATGTGGAAAAATATCCTCAGGTAGCAGCTCCGGCAGACAGGGCTTTAAACGAAGCTGAATTTTATGAATTGGTTGCCACAAAGCCTCAACTGGATGCTATGATGCCAGAATTAATAGCAGTGGACTGTGATAATAATGTGCTGCTTTTAGAAGATTTGGGTAGGGGATCAGATTATACATACATCTACAAAAAGGGAAAAAACATTCCTGAAGGGGAGTTGATGACAATAATGGATTTTGCCGCACAACTACACACGAAGTTGAGGTCTCAAACGACTTCTTCAACGCTTCAGAATTTAAAAATGCGTACGCTCAATCATGAGCATATATTTAAGTTTCCTTATATGCTTGAAAACGGATTCAATTTAGATACAATTCTTCCGGGACTACAAGAAATAAGTTTGATTTATAAAAAAGATGAAAAGTTAAAAAAGGCAATTAATGCTTTAGGTTATCAATATTTAGAAGATGGAGATATCCTCTTGCACGGAGATTATTTTCCAGGAAGTTGGTTAAACACTGTGAAAGGAATAAAAATTATTGATCCAGAATTCTGTTTTTTCGGTTTTGCAGAATTTGAAATTGGAGTAACAATTGCTCATTTAAAAATGGCAGATCAGCCTAAAAAACTTATAGATAAAGCGCTGTCCCATTATTCTACTTTGGCCAAACTGGATGGTGTTTTGACTAAAAAATTCACAGCAGTAGAAGTGTTGAGAAGAATTTTAGGATTGGCACAACTCCCTTTAGAAATTGATCTTGATAAACGTAAGGAATTACTGGAAGAAGCCAGAATTGCGATTTTGTCATAAAGGCTAAATTTTAAACGATACCATTTGCTATGAAAGAGGATTTTGAAAATTATTACTGCATTTATTGGGTTTTTACTCAGTTGTGCAATGATCATTGCGATCACTGTTATAACAGTAGTGGTCCTCAGGGCAAACGTATCTCAGAAGAAGAGTGCATGTCTATTATTGGCAATCTCCCTAAGGGATTAAAGCAGATTATACTTAGTGGCGGAGAGCCGCTGGCGGATAAGAAATTGCTTTATTCAATTTTAGATCAATTAGCGGTAAAATATGATAACAATCTTTTTATAACCCTTCAATTTAATGGAGATCTTTTAAAGCCAGAGGTTTTAGAAACTTTAATAGAAAAGGGGGTCGATCGTTTTTCTATTGCCAGCATTGACCGGTATCACAAAAAACAGGGCGAGCGTAAAGAGGAATTGGCAGCTATGTTTGAAGATCATGGTATAGAATTTATAGAAGGGCAGCCTAAAATAAATAAAAAAGATAGGGATGGCTTTCGGCTTAAAAACTTGTCTTACGGCTTCTTTGGAGCAACAGAAGATATGTGGCTTGGAGGAAATTGGGCTCGCGGGAGAGCATTAAAAAAAGGAATTTGGAAAAAGGATGGAACTCATAATTTCTGCGGAATACACTCTGGCGCATTAGGATTTTTGGGTCACGAAGATAAAAGTGTAATGCAGGAACTGTCTATACAATTATGGAAAATAAATCCGTGTTGTCCTGGAACTATAGAACCTATGGGGGATGCACGTATTGAAAAGATTGTGGATGTTCTCAAGCGGATGTCGAAACATGAGGTTATGAAAAAGCTGAATACCGGCGATGCCTATGCCGTGGGCGAAAGCCTGGGGATATCTGCAAAGGAAGGTTTGAAAAAAGCTATAGAATTAGGTAATGTGTGTTTGTGGTGTGACGAGTTTTTTAGTAAACATTATGATATCAAAAAACAACAGCCCCGTGTTGGCGGGACTGTTATTGAGAAACTATAGTGTTTATTATAGTAGATGGTCCAATTTAATGGGCAATTCTCGTATTCTTTTGCCGGTTGCATTATAAACTGCATTTGAGATTGCAGAGGCAACACCCACCATCCCCAGTTCGCCAACACCTTTAGCTCCTAATG
>CAXBEL010000328.1:0-3013 GCA_963974735.1 uncultured Flavobacteriaceae bacterium
CATATTCGGTTTGGAAAAATATTATAAACAATTTAACATATATTTATAAATCTACATTCCCATTGCTGCTGTAGCTTCCTATATCTTTGATTAAGCTCTAAAGCTGCATATCACAGAAGAGGTAGAATAAATATTTTACGGCTTCAATTGTCAAAGTTATATACACAACTAAATGACAAAAAATATGCACTGATATTGCTTTTTATTTTCTTCCCCTAAGCCTATTTCAGATTCATCTGGAATAGCCGAAAATTATTTTGAATTTATTATTAATTAAAAGGACTGGAAATTGCCTAAAACAGCATTAATATCCGGTGGCGCAAATGGTATTGGCTACGCTATTGCTAGACGCTTCTCTATGGAGAACATTAATGTCGCCATAGCAGACATATTTCCTCCCGAAAAGAAAAATTCTGGTATGGCTTTTCAACACTGCGATGTTACAAATGCTACAGATATAGATACCCTATTCTCTTGGATGAAAGATGGAATAGGACTTCCAGATATCCTGGTAATAAATGCAGGACTGGGAATAGAAGAAAAGCTTACCGAGGGTGATCCAGAAAAATGGCAACAGGTAATAAATACAAACCTTATGGGAGCTTTACGTTGTGTTAGGGCATTTGTCCCTAATATGGTAGAGCAAAAAAAAGGGCACGTAGTTTTTATTTCATCTGTGGCCGCAAATCAACCTCATCCTTATGGGGGCATCTATAGTGCTTCTAAAACCGCTCTGGAAATTATAGCCGATACCTTACGCATGGAGAATCTTCCATATATAAAGGTCACCGTAGCAAAGCCGGGAATAACAGACACCGATTTTTTTAAAAATCAACTAGCAGGACATTCCACAGTTGCCAATTTAGAAAATGGGGCTCTAGCTGCTGAAGATATTGCTGAAGATATTTTTTATGTGGTAAATAAAAATAAAGGAACAAGTATAAATAACATAACGATAAGACCTACACAGCAAAAATTTTAAACAACTCAAAAAACAACCATAGATGAAGAAAAGAATTTTAATTACCGGAGGAGCTGGATTTATAGGCTCACATCTTGCAGACGAACTCATTAATACAGGATACGAAGTTCGGGTGTTGGACAATCTTTCAGAACAAGTACACGGCAAAGGGCAAAAAATCCCAGATTATCTGAATCCGGAAGTTGAATTCCAGCTTGGAGATGTGCGCGATAAAACCGCTGTAGAATCGGCCCTAAAAGGAGTTGACGCCGTATTTCATCTTGCAGCCATGGTAGGGGTTGGACAAAGTATGTATGAATTACGGGATTATACCGAAGTAAACAATCTGGGTACCGCTACCCTACTCGAAGCTTTAATTAAAAATCCAGTTGAGAAACTGGTAGTAGCCTCCAGTATGAGTATTTATGGCGAAGGTCTCTATAAAGATGCCCATGGAAGTCATTATCAAAATTGTGAGCGCAAGCTGGAAGACCTTAAGAACGACCGTTGGGAAATGTATACAAAAGAAAATCAATTACAGCCTGTTCCCACCCCAGAAGATAAAAAACCCAACTTGGCCTCTGTATATGCCTTGTCTAAATACTATCAAGAACGTTTATGCTTAATGACGGGACAGGCATATAATATTCCTACTACCGCCCTGCGTTTTTTTAATGTGTATGGTACCCGCCAGGCTTTATCTAATCCCTATACGGGCGTACTTGCCATTTTTGCCTCCAGGCTTCTTAATGATAATGCACCTATGATTTTTGAAGACGGAAATCAAAAACGTGACTTTATTCATGTTAAAGATGTAGCACGAGCCTGCCGTCTTGCTATGGAAAAACCTGAAGCAGCAGGACAGGTATTTAATATTGGCAGTGGTAATCAATATACCATAACAGAAATCGCTCAAAAGTTGTCTGGCGTAATGCATAAAACTATTGAGCCGCATATAACGGGTAAATACCGTATAGGCGACATAAGACATTGTTTTGCAGACACCACCAAGGCTGAAGAAATACTAGGATTTAAACCTAAAACTAACTTTGAGGACGGCCTTTATGAACTTGCCCAATGGCTTAAAGGACAAATTGCTACAGATAATGTAAATGTGGCCAGTGACGAATTAGCATCCAGAGGTTTAACTGTATAAAAAATCCAACTATTATGACTAAAAATCCAAATCCTAAACCCATAGTAGGTATTCTTGAATGGTTCAGACCGGGAGAATATGATCAGGTTAATCAATCTATAAAAGACCTCAAAAATTTAGGCATCACCCATTTGCGCACTGGTATTTCTTGGGCAGATTGGTATGTTGAAGGCACTAAGGAATGGTATGATTGGCTGTTGCCAGAATTGAGCAAACACGTAGAAATCCTGCCGTGTTTCCTTTACACCCCACCTTCTATTGGCGAAGCCCCCAAAACTTCTTCCCCTCCCAAATATTTAAAATCATATGCCGACTTTTTAGATCAGATGCTTACGCTTTACGGAGAATATTTTGAGTGGGTAGAGCTATGGAATGAACCTAACAACACCGTAGAATATGATTTTACTCTTGATTATTCTTGGAACAAGTTTGCTAAAATGATAGACATGGCGGCTTATTGGGCCAAAGAAAAAGGTAAGAAAACCGTTCTGGGAGGGATGAGCCCCATAGATCCTAATTGGTTACAAATGATGGCAGAAAAAGGAACTCTGGAAAACATTGATGCCGTGGGCATACACGGTTTTCCACATGTTTTTGACCAGCAATGGGATGGATGGGAAGAAAAGATCAAGCAGGTAAGGAAGGTCCTAAAACGTTTTGACATGGAAAAGGAGCTCTGGATTTCTGAGGTGGGCTTTTCTACGTGGCAATACGATGAAGTAAAACAATATGAAGAATTTAAAAAAGTGGTCAGTACCACGGCAGACCGCGTCTATTGGTACAGTTTAAATGACCTAAACCCAAAAAATTCTACTGTGGGTGGATTTCACCTCGATGAACGGGAATATTTTTTCGGTTTAAAAAGAATAGACGGCACTAAAAAACTGCTTTATAAA
>CAXBEL010000329.1:0-3010 GCA_963974735.1 uncultured Flavobacteriaceae bacterium
GGCAAGATTTTTATGTTCGCCTTCGATTGATGATGATCGGCGATAAAAACGCCCGACATTACAACTCTATTGTAAAAAATGTTCGTCTTTTGCAAAAAGTTCGTTTAATAATTCAGCCCGAGCAGAATCGCTCATCGTATGGATATGCATCGCGCTACCGCCTGTCAACGTGTATCCAAAACCATCCATAGTTTGATACGTAATTGAATCGTTAACCACGATGGTCTCATCAACCAGAGTAGTATCTAGAGTTTGGGAAGGGATTTCACGCTTTTCTAGCAATGCGGTTTTATCTAAAGAAGTAATCCAGATTTCAGCGGTTTCTGTTTTTTTCTCTGATGTTTTACAACTCTGAAAAATGCAGAATAGGCTAAAAAGCAGGTAGGGGTATTGATTAAATTTCATTTACGATATCACTTAATTTAGTTACTGATTTTTATGCTTTGAAGATTGAAACCGGAGTGTTCTACTAAAAGCTTAATGGTGTTTTTTCCAGCTTTTAAATACACCGAAACAGGCGCAGTCCATTCCCATTTATCAGCTGTATTCTCTATGTTAATTGGTGTAGTATTGCGGTCGTTTATTAGCAGAGAAGCTTTACCCGTATTGGTGTTTGAACTTATTTTTAGAGAAATTGAATACGCCCCAGCTTCATTTGTATTAACCGTGTAATGCAGCCATTCATGCTGCTCCAAATCTCCCACATAAACCGCCTCATTATCAGGATTTATTTTAAAAAGATCAACCCCATCATTGCGGTATGTTCTTCCTAAATTCCAGGTTTGCCGCTCTTTGCCTGTGGAAATATGATAATTTGCAGAAATCGTATCGTGATACGCAACGCCATCTGTACCTAAATCATAATCTGCCGCTTTGATCACAAGCTGGTTTTTTAATTGATTGTATTTAAATGGGATTGCATCGGCGTTTTTGGGTTGCCTAATGATCGCATCGAGCACATCATAATGCACAATACAGTTTTCTATTTTTGCATTTTCTGCTAACTGCATTAACGCTTCAAATGCTTCTTCAGACGAAGGTTTTTCTGATTTTTCTGCCCAATAATTCAGTAAATCACGGTATCCTTTATTTATTTTAATTTCTAAAGGGTTATTAAAACCAAGTTTTTTTAAAGGCCACCAACACCAGCCAATATTATTTTCTTCCATTAAAGAAATGGCATCTCTAAACCAAACATTAGAATTTTCACCAGACTCACCCAGCCAGACCGGGATATTGTATTTGTTACGGTATTCCAGAAACTGTTGTATAGAAGCTGTGTCGTTGTAATTCCAGTATTTATGAAAACTAAGTACAATATTGGTGTCCCAAGGCGGTAAAACACCATTGTAATTATTACCCCAACCGTTACCTTCTATAATCACAATATGATTGGTATCTATTTTACGAACGGCTTTGGTAAGTTCTTCTAAGAGATTACGTAATGGCTTATTTTCCGTATCTTCTATACCATTTTCATTCTTGCCGTTTTCAAAAGTCCAGTTGGGTTCATTAAGTAAATCATAAGCGCCAATCCAGGTTTCATCTTTGTATCGCTCAGCAAGTTTTTGCCAGACTGCAATAAGTTTTTGTTGATTTGCCTCACTCTCCCAAAGCGAAGGTTTTGAAGGATTTCTATCTGAAATATTTACGTCGTGACCTTGCCCTCCGGGAGCTGCATGCATATCTAGAATCAAATACATCTTATTTGCTTTACACCATTTAAGCAAGGAGTCTGTAAGTTGAAAACCTTCTTCGAGCCATGTATTTTTACCTGCAACAGGCTCTTCATCTACAGGAAGGGTAAATAAATTATAATGTAACGGTAAACGTATAGAATTAAAACCCCACTGCTTAAGCGAATCTACATCACGCTTTTGCATATGATTTTTACGCCATGCTGCATAAAACTGCTCTGTTTTCTCCTTGCCTACAAGTTCTTCAACGTGTTCTTTAAACACATACTGCTGGCCTGAAAATGGAACTTGAAGCATATAGCCTTCCTGCAGCATATAACCGCCTAGACCAATACCGCGAAGCAATACATTTTCGCCATTCTCATTTACAATTTTAGAATTTTCAGCTTTTAAAAATCCCTGACCAAAAACCTGACTTCCAAAGAGAAAAAATGTCAGGAAAATTAAGTGTGTTATTTTCATAATGAAGCTTAACTGATTGCTTGTTTATTCCCAAATATAGGTGCCAACTGCACCTGCATCTAATGCGGTCACAACCCATTTTCCATTCTGTTTAATGTTGAAGGGAAGATTTGTGGAACCATTATTTTCTACGATAAGTACTTTTTTACCATCTGGTCTTACAAAAGCAACATTTTGAAGTTCTCCTTTTAGAGCACTTTCTATGCGTACCGAACCTGCAGAAACAAATTTTGAAGCATGCGCAACAATATAATATCCCACATTACGGGTAATAGCAGATCCACTTAGAGTTAATGCTCCTTTACAAACTGTACAGCCACCATCTGTATGCGGTCCAAATCCTGCATCATTCGCTAAATTCCACTCCAACGCATTTTTACTCCAATTACGCATAGAGCCAATAATCACATTCTTTAAATGCCATTTTAGTGTTCCTGCAAAATCTTCTGTTGATGAGTTGTATTGTTCCGTGAAATAGACATTTTTATCAGGGAAGGCATTATGAACTGTAGATAAGGCCGCAATATCCCCAGCATAGAGGTGAAAAGCAGAGCCATCTATAAATTGATTTGTAACTGCATCATTTAATATGGAAATGGGGTACTGGGGATTATCACAATTGTGGTCATAAATAATAATTTTAGT
Source organism: uncultured Flavobacteriaceae bacterium (assembly GCA_963974735.1). Classification (GTDB taxonomy): domain Bacteria; phylum Bacteroidota; class Bacteroidia; order Flavobacteriales; family Flavobacteriaceae; genus Leeuwenhoekiella. The sequence continues at coordinate 2,805 of CAXBEL010000329.1, forward strand.
TGCTATCTCAGCTTGCTTTAAAACAGGACCTAAATTATTCTTAATAAAGTTTGACTGTTCTGTAGCAGACATCTCCATACTAGGATTGTTACCTCCATGTAAGGGTTCATTTTGAGAGGTAAGCGCATCTATAGTGATTCCCTCTGCTTGCATAGCATTTAAGTATTTTACCCAATAATTAGCATATACCTCATAATATTTGGGCT
>CAXBEL010000330.1:0-2931 GCA_963974735.1 uncultured Flavobacteriaceae bacterium
TATCTTATATAGCTTTTGCCACCTTACTGGTAGAAAAGAGGATATACATACAATACAATTAATCTCTCCAAAAAGAAAAACTTCAACCTGTTTTTAAAGGAAGGAATAGTCAACATTACCATAGACCTCCAAGAAACATTACCAGAATGGTAGGCGCAGTGGACCGGCTAGTTAACTTTATCTAGTTTTTTGTTTACGGCTCTAGCGCTATAACATATCTGCAGGAATATCCAGTCAGCACTTATTTCATTGGAAAACTCGTCACCTGTATAGATACTCGATCTCAGCGAGTAAATGTAAATTGGCGAGGGGTCTGGGTGAGTACATAGGATTTGCCTTATATTTTGACTTTCTCTGTAAGTCATGGACAGATTATTGGAGGATTTAATGGATTGATTAAAAGATGATGAAACGAAGTCAGCATATTGATAACTTAAATCAGTCCACTAATTGGATTGATTATTTGAAAGAAAATTCAGGACTTTCTGGAAAAAGAGCAAATCTTGAATTATTAAAAGTTGTTACTGATTTAGGAGGTGAGGAATTTTTTATGTGCTGTATTAAGTACAATGAGAATATTGCTCCAACAAATACTCAGGGAGAATTTGTCGCAATGTGCGGTGTGGCAGGATTAGGGAAATTGGTAAATGCCGGCAAACTTGACAATTTTCAACTGTTGAAAGAATTTGCAAGTGATAGCAGATGGAGAGTGCGAGAAGGTGTCGCTTTTGGATTGCAAATAATTGGTGAAAAAGACTTCGGGATTTTAATTCTAGGAATTAAAGAATGGATTAAGGGGAATGATTATGAAAAACGAGCTGTAGTGGCTGGACTATGTGAACCAAAGTTGCTGAAAGACCGGAATAATAGTAAAATAGTTCTTGAAATAGTAAATGAAATTATTGAATCTGTTAAGCTTATTTCTGATAGAAAAAGCGAATCGTTTCGGAGCCTTCGCAAATGCTTGGGTTATGGGCTAAGTGTCGCAATAGTCCGCAATCCTGAAATTGGGAAGAATATTTTTGAAAAACTGGGAGATATAGCTGATAAGGATATTGCGTGGATTTTAAATGAAAATTTGAAAAAGAATAGATTAGAAAAAATGGATAAGAATTGGACAGATAAAATGAGGAATTCCTGTCAATATTGAATATATGGTGCGGGGCGGTTTAGTAAAATCGAGATTTAGATCTTTTACGAGCTAGGAAAAGGTTAGATGGTGAATTGCAATGAATTCCAGCGCTACGCATAGTCTTAGCTTTAGCCAAGTTAAAACTTCAGCTTCAAAAAATAGCAGCCTCTATCGATTCTATCTACGGAGTCCAAATATTCCTTTAGTTTATTTTTAAAGTGATAAAAGGAAGTTTTAAAACATACCTACTGGTATTTTTTTGTATATTTGCATTATGCAGCAAGAGTTAAAATCAGAAATAACGAAACAGCATATTTTGCACGAAGCGTTTAAGCTTTTTTACGAAAACGGGTTTAAATCCACCAGTATTAATGATGTAATGAAGGCTACAAAAATGACAAAAGGAGCATTTTATCATCATTATAAAAGCAAAAAACAGCTTGGACTCGAGGTTATTCAACTAAAACTTCAACAACGTGTACATGACGGAATGATAACTCCACTGGAACAACCTGGCAACGCCATCAAAATTTTAGAGAATACTTTTTTAAATAGAATTATGTCGTTTCCGATCTACGATAAGAAACATGGATGCCCAATGAATAACTTCATTAACGAAATTGGCGATTATGAAGTTAGCTATCAATTAGCCTTAAAAAGTATTATAGAGAAGTGGAAATCTGCCTTGGTTACCTTGCTCGAAAAAGGAAAAGGACAAGGAACTATTAAAAACGAAATACCAAGTGAAGCCGCGGCTATGTATTTGATTAGTGCTTTTGAAGGAATTAGAGGAATCAGAAAAATATATGAGGATGATAGCGTGCTCAATCAATATATTTCTGGTTTGTCATTATACGTAAACCAATTAAGACCCTAGTTTTTTTATCCAAAAACATACCAATTAGTATGTTTTTAAAAACACATATATTATGAAGAACAGAAGAAACTTTATTAAGCAAACAGCAATGCTCGGAGTTACCGGAGCCGCATTACCAGCCTTTGGAATTGAATCGACTAATCCAGAAGGAAAAGAACCTACAGCGAGACCTAAAGTTTTGTTTTTTGATGTAAACGAAACATTATTAGACTTAACTGCTATGAAAACAAGTGTTGGAGACTTACTTGGTGGTAGAAAAGAATTATTACCGCTTTGGTTTACAACAATGTTACAATACTCCTTAGTTTCTACTGTATCAAGGCAGTATAATGATTTTGGAATAATTGGGGCCGCAGCATTACAAATGGTTGCTGCAAATAATGGCATCGAAGTGACAGAAAGAGAGGCGCAAGAAGCAATTCTAGGCCCGATTCGTTCCTTACCAGCGCACCCAGAAGTTAAAGCTTCTTTGCAAGCACTAAAAGATGCTGGCTATAAATTGGTGTCGTTTACCAACTCATCCAACAAAGGAGTACAAACGCAATTCGAAAACGCAGGACTTATAGAATATTTTGAAGAGAGACTGAGCATTGAAGATTTGGGGAAATTTAAACCACATGCAGATGCATACGATTGGGCAGCCAGAAAAATGGGCGTGAATCCATCCGAATGTTTATTGGTTGCTGCGCACGGTTGGGATATTGCAGGTGCAATTTGGGCAGGCTGGAGAGGTGCATTTATCCACAGACCAGGTGCACAATTATATCCATTGGCGCCAAAACCGGAAATCAATGAAAAAGACCTTGAATTAACTGCTAAAAGATTAATCGCATTAAAATAAAAACGGCCCAACCCTTAAAGTGGTGGTAGATAGTACTGAAAATAGTACCAACCTGAGTTCGATTTTAAAAAAAGGTCAGTT
>CAXBEL010000331.1:0-2925 GCA_963974735.1 uncultured Flavobacteriaceae bacterium
AATTTTAACTGCCCTTTACATTTCTTCAATTTAATTTACTCATCTGTAATAGTTATTTTGTCACAAATTTTTAGGATATTTGTGACAGAATTTTAAATAAAAAATGCCTGAATCTATTGAAAATAGAGTAAAAAATAAGATTAGTAATTATAAGAGAGGAAAAATTTTTTTCCCGTCTGACTTTACTAAATTAGGTTCCTCTACAGCTATTAGACAAGCCTTAAATAGATTAGAAGAAGATGGGTTTTTGACAAGACTAGCTCACGGAATTTATTTATATCCTAAAGAACATCCTATTTTAGGTGAATTAATACCTACAACAGAAGAGATTGCATTAGCTATTGCAAAAAGAGATAAGGCTCGGATAATTCCTACAGGAAATCAATCCCTTAATAAACTCGGTCTTTCAACTCAAGTACCTATGAATATAGTCTATTTAACCGATGGCTCTTCCCGATCAATCAAGATTAATAATGGTAGTATTAAATTTAAAACAGCTTCTCCCAAAATATTTTCAGTAAAAAGCGATAAGATCATTCTTATAATACAGGCATTGAAACAATTAGGTAAGGAAAACATTACACCTAAAGTCAGACAAAAAATAAAAGAAGTACTAAAACAAGTTGACCCTGAGGTGATCCAAAAAGACATTCAATTAGTGCCCGTATGGATCAATCAGATAATTAAGGAGTCTGTTGAAAATAGCGATGAATAAATGGAAGAATGGTTTAATCTAAGTGAAAAGGATCGAAAATTAATTATAGATCAAGTTAGTTCGAAAAAAGGTTTACTCCCTGTGGCTATCGAAAAAGATCTATGGGTAATGATTGCTTTGAAAGCAGTTTTTAGCACTGAATTAAAAGACTATTTGGTTTTTAAAGGTGGAACTTCATTAAGCAAGGCGTGGAGTATAATTGAAAGGTTTTCAGAAGATATTGATTTAGCAATCGATAGATCATTTTTTGGTTTTGAAGGAGATTTAAGTAGAACTCAAGTAAAAAAATAAGAAAAGCATCCTGTAAATATGTAAGCGAAAAGTTTGAAGAACAATTGAATGAAGCCCTATCAAAACAGGGTGTGAAAGAATTTGAAATAAGCATTACAGAATTCGAAGAGTCAGATACTGATCCGCTAGCAATTGAATTACGGTATAAGTCGCTAGTAGAAAAGCAGGAATACCTTCATCCCATAATATTAATCGAAATTAGTTCAAGATCCTTGATCGAACCTTATCAGTTGAGAGAATTAAAATCTTTAATTAGTATGGTTTATCCAGATCAAAAATTTAGTGGTGATAAAATCGAAATTCCTACGGTTCTTCCATCTCGAACGCTATTAGAAAAAATGTTCTTGCTTCACGAAGAATTTCAAAAACCAAAAGATCGAAAAATTAGAAGTGCTCGTATGACAAGGCATTTATATGATATTTCTAAATTAATGGAAACAAGATACTTAGATCAAGCTTTAGAAGACAAAGATTTGTATGCTACAATTGTTGATCACCGAAGTAAGCTCACTAAAATTTCTTGGCTAGATTATTCCAAACATAACTATGATACCTTAAAATACTTACCACCAGAAAATATTATGGAAGAATACAAAAGGGATTATTCTGCAATGGAGGAAAGTATGTTCTATGGTAAAACTGAACCATTCGAGGATTTAATTGATAAGTTAAATCAATTAAATAAACGCATAAATAAAATTACCTAGTGAATTATATGAAATAGCAATCGTTTTTCGGATTAGTTTTTATCTAATTAACAAAGCCTATGTTACGTATATGGCTGATGCATTTAGAGAAGCTAATTAAAAATCTCACCTTACTGGTTATAAACACAAAATTTTATTCTTCTAAATTATCTTATTTTCAGTCTAAAATCTTTTGGACTATTAAAGTTAGCTGAATCTCATTCAGTTAATTAATATAAGAAAGCCCACGCCGTTGTATATGCTAAACGCATTTAGTGAGTGTAGTTTTCAACCTTGCGGGTGTACAAGCACCCTCGTAAATTTGTCAATCTGTGATAAGTTCAATACCGGCTTTTTCGGCCTTGTATTTTATTTTAGTCATTAATTCATAATAGCTCCAGTTTCGCAGTACAAATTCTTCCTGTTTAGCAATCTCAATTTTATCTTCTTGATTTAATAAAATTAGCGTACCCGCCTGGTGCTTAATGCAAAAATCAATTAATTTTCTACTACCTAAAATCGTAAAATGGAAATAAAAAAAAGTGATGTATTTTACTTATATTTAAGTTGTTAACACAAAATATAAAATAAAACAAACATCACTTTGAAGGTGAAAAGTACAAAGAATAAACTAAACGGAAAAGCGAAAGTTGTAAAGCATTCATTCTCAGGGAATCGTCTTACTAAATACGCAGGTCTCAACCCTATCCTCCGATTTATGAACAAACAGGGCTTGGTGCAAATGTTCAGTAGTTCCTTCCCCACCCACTGGCAAAACGCCACAAAATTCGGTAAAGATCAGATTTTATTAGTTATTGTAATGGCCTCCATAAGCGGAGTCAGTCGGATCAAAAAAATCTCCAACTTCAGTAATGATGGACTGATTAAGACCTTATTGAAACTTGACAAAGGTATCAACCAGAATGCAATATCGGCCACCTTAAAAAAAATGGGACAAGGTGGTGCACGTAAGTTACAGGAGCTGTTACTTGGCAAAAACGCAGCTTGGTTGAAAAAGAGCAAATTGGCCAGCATAACTTTGGATGCCGATTCGGCCGTCAAAACAGTTTGCGGCAATCAGACAGGGGCCGCCAAAGGATATAATCCTATAAAGAAAGGTTCCAGGAGCTATCATCCACTCTTGATTTTTGTAAGCGAATTAAAAATGCTCTACCACAGTTGGTTCAGGACCGGTTCAGCCTTTACTTCCAACGGTATCACGGATTTTTTACA
>CAXBEL010000332.1:0-2907 GCA_963974735.1 uncultured Flavobacteriaceae bacterium
TTGAAGATAAAGGACAAATCTGTCTGCATGAAGTCTCTCGAGAGGTTACAAAAGCTGCTCAGGAAGAGGGTATAGAACAACTGTTTCTTACAGAACCTCTTTTATTTAGTGAAAAATTGCTTGAGCAACGCATTATTCAATTTAAGCAGGTTGAAACTATAAATGCCCCATATGTTTTTATAGATCGCGGTATTCCTGATGTAGTGGCTTATATGGACTATTTGGGACAGAATTATCCCCGTAAATTTAAAGATGCCTGCAAGGATTTTATCTATGACAAAGTCTTTATACTCCCGCCGTGGAAAGAGATTCACGTGACAGACGAAGAGCGTTATGAAAATTTTGATCAGGCGGAAGCAATACAGCAAGCTCTGATAGAAAGTTATACAAGTTATGGCTATGATCCCATTGATGTACCGAAAGCTTCGGTGAAAGATCGTGTAGAATTTATCTTAAATAATACCGATAGATGACTCAAACCCCAGAAGAAGCGTTAGCCAAATATTGGGGTTTTAATAAGTTTCGCCCGAAACAGAAAGAAATAATTACAGATGTTCTAAAGGGTAAGGATGTATTGGCATTATTACCTACGGGAGGCGGAAAATCTCTGTGTTATCAACTACCAGCTGTTATCAAACCGGGTATTGTAATTGTAATCTCTCCTTTGATTTCTTTGATGAAGGATCAGGTTATGCAACTTAACGAGAAAGGCATTAAAGCACTTCACATACCAGGCGGGCTTCCTTATCACGAATTAGACACCCTCTTGGACAATTGCATTTACGGCAATTATAAACTGCTTTATCTTTCTCCCGAACGCTTACAGCAAGAACTCGTAATAGAACGCATTAAGCAAATGCCTATTTCTCTTCTTGCAATTGATGAAGCTCATTGTATATCGCAATGGGGACACGATTTTAGACCTGCTTACCGCAATATCGCTATATTTAGACAGAGCATTCCTGAAGTGAGCTGTATTGCGCTTACTGCAACAGCTACAAAAAAGGTTGCTTTAGATATAATAGATCAATTGGAGCTTGAAGAAGTACAGGTTCATCAAACTTCATTTCTTAGAGAGAACCTGGGCTATTTTATTGACTAGAGCGTATCCTAAAGAAAAATAGAGGATCTGCTATTGTGTATGTAAGAAGTAGAAAAACTGCACAAAAGTTTAGTGAGTTCTTAAACGAGAAGCAAATTAGTTCTCATTATTATCACGGCGGTCTGGGACAAGGTGAACGCAATGATAGATTCCTTGATTGGATGCAGGGAAAAACTCAGGTTATGGTTGCTACCAGCGCTTTTGGGATGGGGATTGACAAACCAGACGTACAATCTGTAATACATGTAGAGCTACCTGAAAGTCTGGAAAGTTATTTTCAAGAAGCAGGAAGAGCTGGACGGGACGGTAATCCCGCAAATAGCATTATACTCTACAACCCGGCAGATAAAGACCGTTTGCAAAATCAATTTATCAGAGTATTGTCTAGCGTAGATTACGTACGTACGGTTTATAAAAAACTGAATAGTTATTTTCAGATTTCTTATGGGGAAGGTGAACTGGAGGTTTTTCGATTCAACTTTATGGAATTTTGCAAAACGTACGGCTTCAATACAATGATTACGTATAATGCGCTGCAAATTTTAGATAGAAACAGTATTCTTACACTCGCACAGGAATTTTATAGAAAAGCTACTTTACAATTTAAAGTTTCAGCCATTAATCTCACCTATAACTTAATCAAGAATCCAGGAATCGATGCTATTGTGAAAAGTATTCTCAGAACCTATGGAGGTATATTTGATCAAGCAATGACTATAGATCACGCAGCCATTGCTCAGAAATCAAAAACAAAAGTACACGAAGTTCACGAAGCCTTGTTGCTTTTGGCAAACAATGGTTTGGCACTATATGAGCATAAAAACTATGATACAATGCTTACGTTTTTGGTTCCGAGGGAAGATGATCATGTAATAAATAGAATTGCTAGGGATATAAAAGCTCAAAATAAAAGAAAAGTAGAACAGGTAGAGGCTCTACTTAATTTTATTAAAAATGATAAAGTTTGTAGAAGCATACAGTTATTAACCTATTTTGACGAAAAAGAATCTGCTCCTTGTGGGATTTGTGATGTGTGTATTAAGAGAAAGAGAACTTTAAAGAAACCTGAAAATCAAAAAACCATTGAAGCACATATTCTAACTTTGCTGAGAGAAAAACCGCATGCATCAAGAGATCTAATCACTAAGCTTGGTGATTTAAATGATAAGCAATTAATAGCTGCTTTAAAAGCTTTATTAGAAAGGCGGTTAATACAATTAACGGCTACCAATAAATATAAAATATCAGAATGAGAGATTTACGTATAGTCTTTATGGGAACACCAGATTTTGCAGTTGCTGGTTTACAGGCAATCCTAGAATCTGGGCATAAAGTAGTAGGAGTAATAACAGCACCAGATCGTCCTGCGGGGCGCGGGCAAAAGGTGAAGCAAAGTGCAGTTAAAGAATATGCCCTCACTGAAAACTTAAAAATTCTACAGCCCACAAACCTTAAGGATCAAAGTTTTTTAGATGAACTTAAAAACTTAAAAGCCAATCTGCAGATTATAATAGCTTTTAGAATGTTACCTCAAGCAGTTTGGCAAATGCCAGAATATGGCACTTTTAATCTTCACGCCTCCCTCCTGCCAGATTATCGGGGTGCAGCCCCTATTAATTGGGCTATTATAAAAGGAGAAAAGAAAACCGGTGTTACTACATTCTTTATTGATGAAAAGATTGACACTGGAGAAATAATACTTCAAAAGGAAATTGAAATTGATCCTGTTCAAAACGCTGGGAGTTTGCATGACAAACTTATGAATCTGGGAAGTGAACTGATTCTGGAAACCATTGACCTAATTG
>CAXBEL010000333.1:0-2847 GCA_963974735.1 uncultured Flavobacteriaceae bacterium
CTAATGTGCGCTCCCTTGATTCTGTACTACTACTTAACGTAAGCGATACGGATAAGCAGATTTATCTTCTGGATTACAATCTGATAGCAGATGATTCTACAATTGATAATGAAGATCCTATTATGCCAGAGCATATAGCTTTTGCTCTTACTAATGCTTTGTTCAAAGTGACAGAACCTAATAGTTTTGTGCTATTAGGGACCCTGTCTGATAACTTTGAAAAAATTATTAAAGGATCACTTTTCTTTGGATTTGGTCTTTATGACTATATACCCACCTTACCAGATCCTTATGCTGCTCGCCTCGCGATTTGCAGGGAAGATCAAAGAATAGATAGAGCTACAGGGGCGGTGGTTTCTAATAATAACTTAAAAGGTTTATTGGTATGCCGCACCGTTTGGGATCTTCCAGATGAAGATTCAGAAGATGATAAAGTAATAGTATCATTTCATTTCGCTCCTACAGACAATCGGTTTTTATGCGTTTCTTTAGATAACCCAGAACCTCCAAGAGATAATCCTAATCCTGTTCCTGGTGCAGTAGGTTCTACAAACCGTTTGTCTTTTAATATTAATCGTGATAGTTCTTTTGCAATTAATAATCCGGTTAGTTCTCGAATAGCTGCTTCAAACCTTCTGAAAAATAATGATGCCGGAGTTTTTGGTAAAAACCTATCACTTCTAAAAAAAGAATCACAGCCAGTATCAACTACTAGCGATGCAGCTAGTACACAAAATAAAAAAGATTCTCTCCCACTTCCTAATTTTGAAGCGCAATGGGAAAAAGATACTTACAGATATACTCATGATTTATTTGCCTTACTTGATGTAAGTACTAATGCAGATCTTTTTGGGATCAGTTTTGATCTTTTAAATCGTAGAGGTTTTGGAGTAAATTCAGATACTGATGCTGCAAGCGGCGAGACTACGGCTAATTTTTATCCCATTCAGGTAAATGGGATGAATGTAGAAAGTTTAGGAGCCAATGTAAAAGCATTCACGGTTCCTCAGATCTCATGGGAACCTGTTTTTAATTTAACAGCGCCAACACCTCCACCTGACGGGCCCATTGCCGGGGATCCAGAAGCAGGATTTAATTACTATCCTAGCGACGGAGAACCTACACATATTTTAAACAATAGTGAAGAACCTGTAAATCTGGCTCCATTACCGCTTACTGAATTTTTATTAAGCAAGAGACGTGATGATGAGCAGTTTAAAGCACATTCATTTTTTCCTCTGCCCTTTGGTATGCAGGCGGTTGCTCTTTTAACAGACAAATATGTTTATCAAAATGTGGGGCGTGATGGGGGAGATTTAAACCAAGATAAGATAGATTTTGATAACGGTATGCAATCTGGTTTACAGTTAAGAATGGATGCTGGGAAGCCTTTTAGAGAAGGAGATAGCAACATGTTTATGGGCAGTACCGTACAGATTAATAATATTTTTGATGTGATTGGTCAAGCTACAGGTAACAGTACGTTGGGAGGTAGTGTAACCAGAATTTTTAATAGTGAATTTTATTACGATTCAAATTATCAATTTGAGTTGTTTAAACAACGCGGTGTGCCGGTTACCCGAATGGATCTTAGTGGTTATGGAGCAAGTATGTTCAGCAATTGGTTAAATAGTAAAGCTGCAATAGCAGAAACCAGTCAGGCCAAATTTGATGTATTTGTAGGGCGTTGTGGTCACGAGATTATACAGGTTAAGAGCATTATGTACCCATGGGCAATAAAAGTAGTAAGGACTATAACTTTGTTTAGGGTAAGCAGTGGATATGTCTATCGCTTTGATACCGGTTGGAAGCCAGAAAGCAATGGTAAATTTGATTTTAGATATCACGTTTTTATTGATAATCCAGATTTCCCCGGTGATCCCAATGATACTGAAAATCCACAGCCACAATTAATAGCAGATGAACGTCCGGCAGAATTTGAAATTCACCCAGGAGTGATCAAAGGTCTGTACAATGTGAGTAATATAATTGAAACCTTGGAGATTGAACCTTTTAATGCAAACGTTCAATTTGCCACACATCTTGATGCCGAGGGAAAAGAGGTCAATTCTCCTCAAAATCTGGATATAAACTTGCAACCGGTATATTTTGACGCAGATATAGACATAGATAATGTTACCTCTGGAGGAGTTTTGAAAAATACATCAGAAGGTGAAAAGAACGTAGTGCCTTCAAAACGTATAGTTGGTTTTGTTCAGTTGGCACCTAGGGGATTACCTCTCAACAATGCTGCACTTAATTTATTGGTAGCGCGCCAGGGTAATATAGGTGGCACCATAAATTGCGAAGTAAATATTGTAGGCAGTAATCAGAAAATGCGCTTGAGCCATTTTGATTTCAATAATTCTTTTGCAAGTGATGGTACTTCCCCAGTGTTTTCAGTAGCTGGCCGTGGCAATGTTCTACTGCCAAGAGAAGGCAGTTGGAGTATGGTAAAACATGAGCGCGGAACAGGTGATGTGACTCCTGTACCTACTAATTTAAGTGTTCCAGTTATACGTGAAGGAAAATTAATAATAGCAGGTGATACGGTTAAAGTAGATAAACCTGTGAGTGATGTCCTGACTAGAATAGCAGAACCTACAGAATTGCTTAGACAACCCACCGCAACTACTATTAATTATGGCTTTTTACAGAGCACAGATACGCAAAAGGCCTTATTTCTGACTCCTTCCTTTAAACTGAATACCAAAAAATTACTCAGCAAAACGCCTCCCCTTTTTGTGGATGCTTTCCGTATAATAAATACTAAAAGCATTTTTCCAAATATTGGTGATGCGGCAAACTTTGCGGCAGAAACAATTGGTGAGGCCATAATAATGAAAA
>CAXBEL010000334.1:0-2814 GCA_963974735.1 uncultured Flavobacteriaceae bacterium
TATTACTGGTTCAGGTATGGAAACTGAGTCGTTAGTTGATGTTTTTGAAGGTAAAATTAACTTTTTAAAACCAGGAGGAAAAGCCATATTACAGATTCCTCAAGACCTAAATAGAAAAGAAACTTTTGAGGATAATTCTATTTTAGACCCTAAAGAACGTGCCCGGATTTTTGGGCAATACGACCATGTGCGGGTATATGGAAGGGATTATTTTGATAAACTAAGAACAATAGGATTTACGGTTGAAGAAATAGACCTCACTAATGAATTATCCCCAGATGAAGTTGATAGGTTTAGGCTTGCAAAAGGGGAAATTTTACCGGTTGCTACAAAATAATTTAATCTTCAAGATACTTTTTAAATCCTTCGGAAACAAAAACTGCTGTACTATCGTGTTGCGCGTACATTAAATAAGCATCTACATTTTTTAATTTAGACAGTACCACTTGCGACTTTTTCAAACCCAAAGCCATAAAAGCGGTTGCATAAGCATCGGCTTCAGCACAGGTATTTGCAAGTACCGTGGCGCTTAACACATCGCTTCTTTCTGCTTTACCTGATATAGGATTTATAGTATGAACAAAGCGCTTTCCTGATATACTATCTACTCTAAACTTTCTGTAATTGCCAGAACCCGCCATCCCTTTGTCCTTCAGGTTAACCACTTGTGTATAATCCCGATCTTCAACTGGAGCATAAATATTTTCAATCCCTACAGCCCAAGGTTTCTCTTTATCCAGATTTATGCCTTTAGCTAAGAGTTCACCGCCCAGTTCAATTAGATAATTCTTTACTCCATTATTTTCAAGCATAGCACCCACTCTATCTATACTATATCCTTTGGCTATACTATTAAAATCTAAATACACCCCGCCTTGATCTTTGGATATTGTTCCTGCTGGCGTAATTTGAATTTTATTTAGCCCAACATATGTTTTTAGAGAATCTAGAGTTACACTATCAAGTTGCTTCAATGGCTTCTCTGGTCCAAAACCGTATGCATTGACCAGTACGCCTACTGTTGGGTCATAATAGCCATCTGTCTCTTTATAAACTTCTCTTGAAAGCTGTAATACCTCTTTAAACATATCATCTACAACTACAGTTGTATCTCCATGATTTATTCTTGAAATATCAGAAGAAGACCTGTAAGTGCTCATAGACTGATTTATAGCCTCTATAACCGAATCAAATTTTTGTTGAACACTAAATTCTTCAGAAGTATAAAATTGAATCTGATAACCAGTTCCCAACGCTTCACCTCTAAGAACAGTTAGTCCTGGTTTCTCTGTGCAGGATAACAGAGTAGCACAGAGTATTAAACTTATAATATATCGCATTTATTTAATTTCTTGAAGTCCGTTATATACTACAGAATAATCGGTTCCTTTTTCAACCGGCTTACCATAATCTAGAGAATTACCCAATCCAACTCCAGCATAAAAGGTCTTGGCTTCAAATTTTTCTGCGTGAGATTTAATTGTTTGCATAAAAATAGGATCGTAAGCATCTGCTTCATCAGGATAGGAAACCGCTCTAACGATAACAAAATGAAGGATTTTATCCTTTAATGCAACAAATTGAGGATCTCGCTTGAGTTTAGAATTAACTCCTAAAAACTCATAACCCTGAGATTCTAAGTCTTTACCTACGATGTTCATTGCGAGGTTATGCAGCTCCTGTTCGGTTAGTTCTTCGGCCATATTACAAAGATAGGTTGCTGAAAGTTCAGCGCATAAAAAAACCAATGCTTTCACATTGGTTTTTTTATAGTTATTAGATTTTTAGTCTATCCACCAAAATCATCAAAACGTATATTCTCGTCTGGGATTCCAAAATCCTCTCCCATTTTCTGAACAGCTTTATTCATTAATGGAGGTCCACAGAAATACAATTCAATATCTTCTGGAGAATCATGTTTGCTCAAATACTGATCAATTACTGCATTATGCACAAACCCTACAAAACCATCACCTTCACCATGAATGTCATTTTTAACATTCCAATTATCTTCTTCTAGAGGCTCTGAAAGAACTAGGTAAAACTTGAAATTGTCAAATTCTTCTTCAAGATCCCTAAAGTGCTTTAAATAAAATAATTCTCTTTTAGAACGACCCCCGTACCAATACGTAACTTTACGACCTGTCTTTAATGTTTTGAATAGGTGGTATAAATGCGAACGCATAGGCGCCATACCAGCTCCGCCACCCACATAAAGCATTTCTGCTTCTGACTGATTTATAAAGAATTCTCCGTAAGGTCCAGAGATAGTAACCTTATCACCTTCTTTTCTACTAAAAATATAAGAAGAGGCAATCCCTGGATTTACACTCATCCATTGGTTTTTTGCACGATCCCATGGCGGCGTTGCAATACGCACATTAAGCATTATCTCACGACCTTCAGCAGGATAAGAAGCCATAGAATAAGCTCTCTCCACAGTCTCTCCATTTTTCATTGTCAATGGCCAAAGACCAAATTTATCCCACTCCTGTTGGAATTTCTTAGGATCCTCGTGCTCCTCTGGGTGAGCTGTAATATCTATATCCTCAAATTTTATTTCACAAGGAGGAATTTCTATCTGGATATAACCTCCAGCTTTATAATTCATATCTTCAGGAATTTCAACAACAAATTCCTTGATAAAAGAAGCCACATTCCAGTTACGTACAACTGTTGCCTCCCATTTCTTGATACCAAAAACCTCTTCTGGTATCTGGATATTCATGTCCTGCTTCACTTTAACCTGACAAGATAGGCGGGCTCCCGATGCTAATTCTTTACGGGTAAAGTGAGGTGTTTCTGTAGGAAGAG
>CAXBEL010000335.1:0-2779 GCA_963974735.1 uncultured Flavobacteriaceae bacterium
AATGGGCCGAAAAATTCCAGAATAACTTTCCTACACTTACACACTTAATGGGATACTACCCGAAACTTATTCTTTATATTCGTTATTAAATCTATCTTCTAATTCTTTTTCGTATCTCAATCTTTCACCACTAATTAAGATTTTTAACCAATTCCACCCATCTTTTACTTTTGGTTTATCAAAAATATATGATCGCCCAAAAAGTTCTGCTAAAAACACTAAAGCTAGAATTCCCCAAATTATGTATTGATAATCCCCAATTAATTGCAACCAATTATTTATTGGTTTAATACTTTTGAATAGAATCCCTAATATAATTGGCAAAAATGTAAGAAATAGAGTTAATAAGAAATACCTAAGATTTTCATTTTTCTGCAGTAATTGATTCTTAATTTTAATTCTTGTCTCCCCAATTCTCCGCTTTTCAAATTCAATATTTTTAATTTCTAGAGTTTTTCGTTCCTCTTCTTCCTTTATTTCGTTTAATAGAGCTTGTAACTGTTCCTTCTCCTTTAATGTCTCCTCAAGCAAGGTTTGCTTTCTTGATTTTTCTCTCAAGAAATCTTCTAAATACTGTTCGTCGAAAAGGAAGTTAAGCGTATCGTCGATATTTTCAGCGGTGAAATTTTCGGGAGAGTTAGGGCGTTCTTTATATGCTAGGCTTAATTCAACCGCTTCTTCCTTTGAAAGCTTCCCTGCTTTAAATTCAGATTGCAGCTTGTTATAGCTGTCTGATATAGAAGAATTAAGATGTGATGATATAATTATTTTAGCTTTATTTACAACGTCAAAGGTTTTTGGCAGTTCATTTCTATTATTGAAACCTTTTTTAAGCTTGAACCAAAACTTTGAAATCGCAAAATCTATATCTTTTGCAAAAGCCGTATCATAGTCTCCAAACTTCACATTATTATTGTGAGCCAAATATTTGGCAAAGTTATTCTCAGTAATATAAATATGTCTAATTCCTTCAAACGGATTGCTATTATTTCCTTTTCTGAAATAGTTGATCTTTGTGAAAATATTAAGACATTGCTCACAATAATATTCATCAAAATATTTCCCTTTTTCTTCTGATGCAGATTTTAATTGCTCAATTAAATCAATATCAACAACATTATAATCTGTATTACTTG
The DNA here is from genome assembly GCA_963974735.1 of uncultured Flavobacteriaceae bacterium. Classification (GTDB taxonomy): domain Bacteria; phylum Bacteroidota; class Bacteroidia; order Flavobacteriales; family Flavobacteriaceae; genus Leeuwenhoekiella. The sequence goes on from CAXBEL010000335.1 coordinate 1,137, forward strand.
AGTTAAAATTAAAGTCTTGAAATAAAATTCCCTTTCTTTTTAAGCCTAGGAAGAAATTGACTTGCTTAGACTTTATTTCACTGATTGAATTGCAGTTCTTTAAAATGTTTTGCATAGCCAACTTTGAAGGATCCAACTTTATATGTCCCTTTTTAATTGATTCTGCTGTCTTAAAAAATCCCTCCACCTCATTCTTCGTTTCACCAAGATATTTCAATTCGATCAACTTATTCCGTCCACCTCTTAGTTTCCCTTTATAATTTGAATTTATTTCAGAAATTAAATCATAAAAATCTTGAAATATATCTTGAAATAATTCTCCATTATAACCAAGGCAATTAAAAAGGTGCTCAGTACTTAAATATATAGTCAACTCATCATTCCAGTGTCCAAGTTGATTAATATCAGAAGTATAATTAATTCCTTGATATAAGATTACCCCTTCTTTAATAGATCTTAGCTTTTTGTTAAATGATTCATCGCCTTCATATGAGATGACAAATGCGCTAATTAAATCGGAATACTCTGTAGAATAACCAACATCCAATAGAAATTCAGTAAAGTTTTTGATAACTTTTTCTGTTTGTTCATCAGTCAATTGTTTATTTCGCTTCCTTTCAATGAATCTAAAAAGATTCTGAATTATGGTTTGATGGTCTTTGGAAATATCGTCAACTTCCTTTGTAAGATTATCCGTTTTATGAGGACTAATATTTCGAAAATGATATAGATTCTTGTCTCTTGTTACCTCCTCTGGCATTTTATTCTTCAGTGTTGTTCTTAAGACAGATTCAGGAATATTGAACCCAAACACCCTATTTAACAATCCTTTTAATTCATTGGAATCAAAATTATATTTTTGCTCAAAAGTTATTGCCCCCCTAATAAATTCTGCTAAAATATCAGGAATGCTTTTATACGAATCACTATTATACAAATTACTAAATAATGCAACTGATGCGAGTAAATTATTCTCTTTCATTCTTTAGATCAGGTTTTATATTTTTTTTACTAAAATCATATAACTACACCATAAAATTTAGCTTATCTTCTTATTTAAAAGAGCTTGGTGACAGCCTCACATATTATGGGATATAATTTTCTATCAATAGCTTTGATAGTTTAATTGTTTAATATCTTAATTATCATTCCCCATGCTGCCAGCAGTAACTACTTCCAGCAGCAGATTTTCGTGAGCATCTAGCTCCGGCTTTGGTGGTGGCTCTGCATTGAGTAGAAGTTGCTTGAGCTGGTTTAGTTTCTTTGCTTGGTTCTATCTTTTTTGGTTCTGATGCTAGCGGAATTGGTTTGGCTTCTCCCGTTTCTGTACTGGAAGGCTTGCATACGAGGCAGGCAGTCAAACCTTTCTTTTTGGCTGCTGCCAGATCCGATGCCCAGCCTGTTTTGGCGTAGCGGCAGGATTCTTTGTGATACTTCGCTCCTGTTTTAGTGATATAGACCGTCTGTGCATGCAGCTGGGCTGTAAGTAGAAAAAAGGCCGTGAAAAGAAAGCCGTACAGCAGTTTGTACATCTGGGTTAGCTTGGGTTAAGAAGAGTTTCCGGATTTAAGCCCGGACAGGTGCTAAAAGTTGGCGAAGTAGCTCTCTACTAAAAGGTTATTGCAAGAAAAGGGAAAAATCGG
>CAXBEL010000336.1:0-2757 GCA_963974735.1 uncultured Flavobacteriaceae bacterium
TTAGTCTTGAACCGAAAGCGAGCTATGATAAGTATAACAATGGCAAGTTTGGATTAGGCTGCCTCTTGGCAAGAAGACTGGTTGATCAGGGAGCCAGATACATTACCGTGACTTCCGAATACGAACCGTTTAAGGGATGGGATACGCATGACAACGGACATACCCGTCTGAAGGACATGAAGAAGATGATCGACTCCCCGATCGCTCAACTCATCTCTGATCTGGATGAAAGTGGAAGACTGGACAGAACGCTGGTGATCGTAGCCTCTGAATTCAGCAGGGATATGATGACCGAAGGAAGACCGGGACTGAAAGTCTTGGATCAGGTGGAAGTGCCAGATATCATAGAAGACATGAAAAACTACGGAATGCATAGACATTTTACCGATGGCTGTTCCATGCTGATGTTTGGCGGAGGAATCAAAAAAGGTCACGTGTACGGGAAAACTGCAGATGAGCGGCCTTGCAAAAGCATAGAAACCCCAATCAAAATCGACAGCATACACCAGACGGTTTATCATGCTTTGGGTATCTCTCCAGAGACAAATTACGAGATCGAACAGCGCCCATTTTATACCACGCCTGATGGTCATGGGAAAGTTGCTTTTGATTTATTGCAAAAAGGGTAAACTATTCAAGCATAGTTTTTTAGACTAGTTTCTTCTATTTTTTAACAAAGGGTTGTGGGGGAAGGAAAGAGGGTGTATTTTGAGGAGCATTTGGAAGCGACTGCAAGAATGTTGACCTGGATTCTACAAGCAAAAAAAAAAAATAATCTACCCAGTCAATGTAAAATTGAAAATAGACAATTTTCTAAGTTGCTAATAATCAGAAAAAAATTAGTTTAATCTAATAATAAATGGGAAAACTTTTTAATCCTTCTAAAAGAACTTTTTCAGGGCCTTGGATTTTGGATAACATTTCTTTAGAAGAACTTAATGAAATTGTAGAGTTCGCTAATTATGAGTTAAAGAAAACTCATAACGAGAATATTGAGGCAACTGCCTTAAAAGATTTTGAAGATAAGAATCATTCGAGCTTGGAAGAAGCTAAGAATTATGCTCTAAAACACTTTTTTAATCGTACTAGGAAAGACATTACATTAATTTCTGAGGATGAATCAAAATTAACAGATGGCTCAATAAAAGAGCTCTTAGTAGACCCAAAAATCAAAACAATTATGCCGAAAGAATTAAGTGTAGAAATCGAATACGGAAGGTTGAATATATTCTCGTTTAATATTAAACAACGATATGATGGAGAATTAGGATATGAAGTAAAGTCTACTAAATCAGAGGTTGAAGATGAAATAAACTACAAACTTGAAAATTGGATAGAAAAATATAAGCCTTTATATATTCAAAGCTTATGGTTGAAATTTGCGATTCCTATAGCTCTACTGGCAGGCTTTATATTATTAACCTTTGCATCAACTATTTTTTCAACCTATAAACCAAGCTCAATAGAGGTATATAAAGATCAAATAGAAGCAATTATAGTAACTGGTATTGATGATAATAACCAACATAAAGCGTTGGAGCTATTATTGAAAGTAAATTCCGGTTATGTACCAAGTGATATAAAAGAAGAAACGAGAATTAATGAAACAGCTAAAAGAATTTCTATTATATCATTAGCTTTTTTAATTATTGGGGTCTTCAAACCACCAACTCTTATTGGAATTGGAAGACATAAGAATAAATTGAAATTCTATAGGATATACATGAAATTTATTCTCTACATAATTCCAGCAATATTTATATACCCATATTTAGTTGATTTTATAAAGAATTTGATATGATTAATTTGTATATTATTTTTTTGCATAAAAGTGTAAATTCATAGTTAACTTTGGAGCAATTTGTAACTGACTCTTACTTTATTTATTAAGTTGAAATTGATACTGATAAGTAGTATGGTAAAACCTGATAAGGTTGAGATTATCTTCCCTGCTCATCAATTTAAAATTGATCTTGATATTTGGGCGAAGTATCATCCCGATAATTATCAGGATTCATCCAATCTAGACCTCAGCGCTTTACTAATACGACACACCCCACTGAGCGTAGACTAGGCGTTGAGCTAGTTGTAGTTCGTAATAACGCATAATCCAAGAAATACACATGATAAATACCTACCACCACTATTTGGAATTCGGACAATACAAGGGCCTTAGTGTTAAACAAATTTTTCAAGGGACTTTAAATATTAACAACGACTTACTGACAAACTATCTAACAAAAATTTTAAATGAACAAAAAACTGACTTTTTAAAATTTAAAGAAATGGAATTCATAGAGAGATTTGAGTTTGTTAAAGGGGCATTTCATGTAATTGGTGAAATACATAATTCCGAAAAACGACTTACTCAAGATAATAGAGTTAGATTTGGAAATATACAAACCAAATTGGCAAATTTTATTAACCTACACTTTAATGACAATTACCTAGGGATATTGCAAGACCTTCGGTCTTTTAATAAAATGCAAAGTGAAATTCTACCAATTGGAGCTGACCCAGAATATTTAGTCTGGTGTGAACACAACATTGATGAATTTAAAATAAGTAATGAATGTAAAACCCAATTGGAGAAGTTACCAATATCACGTTTTATAGGGATACAAATAATGTTCGTCGGAGAAGAAACATATGAATATTATCCTCAATGTATTATTGAATATTTCAAATTCAATAATACTAATTTATAGAGGTGACCAGATAACATCATATCATATTTAAAATATAGATCTTATCCTT
>CAXBEL010000337.1:0-2745 GCA_963974735.1 uncultured Flavobacteriaceae bacterium
TTGAACTTAGGGTTCTTTTTGTTAATTACATATAATTTGCCTTTGCGACGCACAATCTTGCACTCGGCGCTTCTCTTTTTTATTGATGCTCTTACTTTCATCTCGTCTAGTATCTATAAGTTATTCGAGCCTTTGTTAAATCATACGGGCTCATTTCTAATTTTACTTTATCTCCAGGTAATAATTTTATGTAGTGCATACGCATTTTACCGGAGATGTGGGCAGTCACTACGTGACCGTTTTCCAATTCAACACGAAACATTGCATTAGACAATGCTTCTATTATTGATCCATCTTGTTCTATTGCTGGTTGCTTTGCCATTATGCTACTGCTTTTCTATTTTTACCCGTTTTCATTAAACCGTCGTAATGTCTATTTAACAAATAGGAATTGACCTGTTGCATTGTATCTATTGCAACACCCACCATAATAAGCAAAGATGTACCACCATAAAATAAAGCCCATCCCTGTTGCATACCTAAAATGCTCACAGCAACGGCTGGAAATACAGCTATCAATGCCAAAAAGATAGACCCGGGAAGAGTAATCTGTGACATTATACGATCTAAATATTCTCCTGTTTCTGATCCCGGTCTAATACCGGCTATAAAACCTCCACTTCGTTTAAGATCATCAGCCATTTTATTTGTTGGAACAGTAATCGCAGTATAGAAATAAGTAAATACAATGATTAATAATCCAAAGACTAAATTATACCAAAACCCAAATATATTATTGAATTCAGAAGCAATAGACTGTGCAGTAGTAGACTCTGAAAGACCAACCACTGCTGCGGGAATAAACATTATTGCTTGAGCGAATATTATTGGCATTACACCAGAAGCATTCAATTTTAATGGAATGTATTGACGACTTCCAAAAACGTTTCTTTCATATCCTCCACTAGCTGTTCTCCTTGCATACTGTACTGGTATTTGGCGTACTGCCATTACCAATAAAATAGAAAGCAGAATTATCACAAACCAAATAACAAGCTCTATCAAAATCATGATAATCCCTCCATTTGATTCGCTTACTCTGGAAACCCACTCTTGAACAAAAGATTGAGGAAGTCTAGCAATAATACCTACCATAATTAATAAGGAGATACCATTACCTATACCTTTATCTGTAATTTTCTCACCCAACCACATTGCAAATATACAACCCGTAGTTAAGATAATAACAGATGAAATGATGAAAGTCAAATGACTACCCATCACAAAAGCTTCTGGAGGAAGTATATTATAAAGATTAGTAATATAACCAGGACCTTGTATTAAGGTAATGGCTATGGTTAACCATCTTGTAATCTGATTTATCTTACGACGACCACTTTCACCCTCTTTTTGTAATTTCTGCAGATAAGGTATTGCTATACCCATAAGCTGAACCACAATAGAAGCAGAGATATAAGGCATTATACCTAACGCAAATACAGACGCGTTAGAAAAAGCCCCACCCGTAAAGGCATTAAGCAATCCTAAAAGACCACCATCCGTTTGAGCAGATAAATTTGCCAGTTGAGAGGCATCAATACCTGGAAGAACAACTTGAGCACCGAACCTATATACCAATAGCAAACCTAATGTAATAAGAATACGGTTTTTTAGTTCCTCTATTTTCCAGATATTTTTTATTGTTTCTATAGCCTTCATCCGATCGTGATTATAAAGTTACTGCTTCACCTCCGGCTGCCTCGATGGCTTCCTTTGCTGAGGCTGTAAATTTATGAACGCTAATCTTTAATTTCGCTTTAAGTTCACCACGACCTAAAATCTTAACTAAATCATTTTTTCCAGCAAGTCTATTTTCAACTAACACATCTAGAGTCACCTCGTCTTTGATGCGTCCAGCGTCTACATATTCTTGTAGGGTATCTATATTGATACCAGCATATTCCTTACGATTAATATTGGTAAAACCAAATTTAGGAACACGTCTTTGAAGTGGCATTTGCCCTCCTTCAAAACCTACCTTCTTAGAATATCCAGAACGTGACTTCGCACCTTTGTGTCCACGACCAGCGGTTCCACCATTACCTGTGGCTTGACCGCGGCCTCGCCTGCTGTCGTTCTTTTTTACCGAGCCTGCTGCCGGTTTTAAATTATTTAAACCCATCTTATGATTTTTTAAGCTTCCTCTACAGAAACTAAATGATTTACTTTATTGATCATACCAAGTATGTTAGGAGTGTTTTCATGCTCTACAACTTGTCCTATCTTTTTAAGACCCAATGCTTCTAGGGTTCTCTTTTGGTTCTTAGTACGATTAATCGCACTTTTAACCTTTGTTACTTTTATCTTTGCCATTTGCCTTAAAATTATCCTTTAAACACTTTTTCTAAAGAAATTCCACGTTGCTTAGCTACAGTTTCAGCGCTACGCAATTGCAACAAAGCATCAAAAGTAGCTTTAACCACATTATGAGGATTTGAAGACCCTTGATTCTTTGAAAGTACATCATGCACACCTACCGCCTCAAGAACAGAACGAATAGCCCCACCAGCAATAACTCCTGTACCAGGAGCTGCAGGCAATAGTAGAACACGCGCACCACCATATTTACCTTTTTGCTCATGTGGCAAAGTTCCTTTACTTAAAGGAATACGTACTAAATTTTTCTTTGCATCTTCTACTGCTTTAGCAATAGCACTTGCAACATCTTTAGACTTTCCTAAACCGTGACCTACAACACCACTCTCATCTCCTACTACAACAATTGCAGAAAAACCAAAAGCTCTA
>CAXBEL010000338.1:0-2706 GCA_963974735.1 uncultured Flavobacteriaceae bacterium
CGTCAGGCTTAAACTCATTTACAGCGTCAATCATTTGCTGTGTTTCTTCCTCAGTGAAATTAGCTTTGAATGGCGGAGAGTAGTATCCCACCTCAATATTGGAATATTCCTTATTACTTCTAGACTTGATAGCCTCCAAAACATGTTCTGACGACCCCAAATAGAAACATCTTCCGCCTTTTCTATTTAAGCCTTTCAACAAATGCTGATGAATATCTGCACCTGCTATCTTTTTGATATTAGTTCTCCCGATCAATCGATTAGCCAAGACGATTCCAATGCCGTCAGGCAAAAGTACGTCCGCTCCCATAAGAGATGCTTTGAATTCAGGATCCTCCTTAGTCAAACAATATGAATACTGGTTCACAGTTTGAATGAGAATTTTATTTGCCACTGGCAAATTGTTTAATTCCTGGCTAAATACTCTGAAATCGTTGATTTGATTTTTGAGGGCGGATTGTTGTAGCATAACAAGGGAATTTTGAATTATTAACTAGATATTTAAAAATGCTTGACTAATGTCATTTTTGTCGACCATTTCAACAACTGACTTCTTCGACCCTACAAAAATGTGCCTTAAAAGCACATTTGAGCATTTTAGAGAGGAAGAAAATGTGTTAAAATTTTTACGCATGACGTTTTTTTATATTTGAACAGCATTATTGTGACTGTTTATGAAACAAATGTATAAAAATAAATTTTAAATCCTAAGGCCTTTTCTACTAAAAAAAAATTGGGATTAAGTAATTTTTTCGATTTGAACCTTAATTATTAGATAATTCGAAATAAAGAGAGAAAATTAATAAAATATAACACTATGATTTATAGTTAATTAATATAACTGTATTAAACCTAGATATAATATTAGTTGATGTATTTTTCTAAAAAATATTTTTCAAAAAAAACTATTCAAAACGTAAAAAAATGTATGTAAATTTTTCTTAAAAGATTAGGTATGGACTACTCATTCAGATTTCTTTTAATAAAAACCTTTTGAAAAAGCTCCATTTGCTGGGACCAAAACTAGAATCTTCCTAAGACACTTAATAACTTAAACTTTAAAATGAAATACATTTTTATGGCATTTTCCTACAGTTTGTTGAGAAAAGGGGCAATATGTGAGCATAAATTTTCCCACAATTTTAGTTTGTTTTGATTCAAAAAGCGTTTTTAAGTATTACAATTTCATTTTTTAGCATGCGAATTTTTAAATTCTAAACTGGCATAGTGCGGCACGGTCATAGGAAGTAGGTGCGAGTCGGTCAGAATTGGATTGACAGCCACCGTTTTTATTAGTTCTAGTAAATATGGAATCAGCATTTTATTGTTGTTCTGTTCAAAAAGTGGCTTAGGATATCTGCCCAAAATATCTGAGAATCTAAAAGAGTTTTTGAAGTAAAATCACATATATAATGTGGGGCAAAAGAGATCAAATAACTGATTTTCAATTATATACAGTATTAAATTTTATGATTTCTGCTAATAGTTATCACCCAGTATTAAAACGATTTAAGTACCATATAAAAATTATTACTCTGATTACTTCTTAACCACCAAACCTGTTCAAATCCCCCTTTATGAAAAAATTATTTACTAACCTAACAAGGATGGTATTGTATACCTTCATGTTACTCTCATGCAGTTTTTCCTATGCTACCACCTATTATTTCTCTTCAAGTAGCGGTGACGATAATCGCAGTAGCAGCGAAGCACAAAATCAATACACACCCTGGAGAAGTATACAAAAACTAAACTCTATCATAAGTTCACTTCAACCTGGAGATAATATCCTTTTTAAAAGTGGGGATACTTTCCAAGGAACGATTATAATGACCAAATCGGGTAACTCAGGTGCACCCATTACATTTGGAAGTTATGGTTCCGGTGAAAAGCCAATTATCACCTCGCTTCTTAGAGTTACTAATTGGACTTCAAAAGGTGGGAACATTTATGAAGCCTATGTTGGAGTAGAGAGCGATTTGAACATCGTCCTTATGGACGGAAAAGCTCAAGCTATGGGTCGATATCCAAATGCGGATGCAAACAAATCAGGATACTTAACTATTAATTCCTATGGATGGGGATATGTAAGCAGTAGTGAAATGCAAGCTCCAAGTAACTTTTCAGGTGGAGAAGTTGTGATTAGAAAAAACAACTGGATTATTGACAGACACTCTATTAATTATCATTCCGGTACAAGCATAGGTTACAATCCTCTCGGAAGTAATTATAGCCCAAATGCAGGATACGGATTTTTTATTCAAAATCACCCAGGAACGCTAGATCAAAACGGAGAGTGGTATTACAATAAACAGAACAAAATGGTTCAAGTTTATTATAATAGGGGTAATCCTTCTTCCGGTAATATTCAGGTCTCCTTAAGTGATAAAGTTATTGATCTAAGAGGCGCAAGCAACATTACTTTTTCAAACTTAGCCATTCAAGGTGCTAATGAAGACATAGTCAAAATTACCAGTGGCTCAAACATTACATTTAATTCTAGTGAAATAAAATTTGCAGGTCACAACGGTATAGACGCAATCACCACAACAAACTTTACCCTTCAAAATTCTCTAGTCGAAGACACATATAACAGTGGTATACACTTTCAGTGGCAAGATGTCAATTTGAAAATCATCAACAACACCTTTAATAGAAACTACATTTTTGCCGGAATGGGTAGAAATGGAGATATGAATGGAAATA
>CAXBEL010000339.1:0-2692 GCA_963974735.1 uncultured Flavobacteriaceae bacterium
TGAAATAGCACCAACTGTATCAATATCTATACTCAAAAATCGTTTTACAACAACTTCTATTTCTACATTATTAGAAGCTACTGCTTGAAAACTACGGGTGTAAACGCCCTCTTTCATATTCAATTCTCTTCTAAAATTTGACACTTTTTTACTCGTGGCCAAATCGAACTCTACCTCATTAATATAAATTTTGATTCCGATCCAATTTGGAGCGTTCAAAACCTTTGCAAAATATTCTGGGTATCCATTTTTCCACCATCCCACACGGGTTTTATCAGGATAATAAATACCTCCAATATAACTTCCTTGAAATGTGCTCCCGCTATAATCCTCCTCAAAATTAGCCCGCTGCCCCATTGCACCGTTGCCTATACTAAAAAGGCTTTCTGAAGATTTAACGCGGTCTTTCTCAAAACCTTCTTCAATTATTGACCAAGGGGCTGGTTTTATATAATCTTGATTCATGATTTTATGCGTTCAAAAGTTTATCTAAAAATTTAGTGTCTATTTCTGTAAAGTCCTTGAAAATGTATTGGGCTTCGTGGAGGACGTCCTTTTCCCCAATGCCTACGCTAACCATGCCAGCAATATTTGCTGCTTGCACTCCTGCGATAGAGTCCTCAAAAACGATAGCGTTTTCCTGATCAACATTCAATTTTTGTGCTCCGATCAGAAATACCTCAGGGTCAGGTTTTGCTTTATGTACATCGTTCCCATCTACAATACTATCAAAGGTATCAAATAGATTTACCCTTTTCAAGATTGGTTTTGCATTTTTACTTGCAGATCCAAGGGCAAGAGGTACTTTTTTTTCCTTTAAATAATCTAAGACTGGCCTTACACCTGGAAGAATATCATCTTCTGTCATGTTATCGATATAACCCAGATATTCTTCATTTTTTGTTTTCAGCCATGTATCCTTATCATCTTGGGTAGCGGTCATCCCTCCTATTTCAAGAAGTAATTCCAGAGATCTAACTCGGCTTACTCCTTTAAAATTTTCATTTTGTTTCTCGCTAAATTCAAATCCCAACTCGTTTGCCAGATTTCTCCAGGCTAAATAGTGAAATCCTGCAGTATCAACAATGACACCGTCAAGATCAAAAATAAATCCTTTCTTGTTCTTCATATATGTTTAGGGCTATTATAAGCTTCGGGTAGATTCCCGCTGAATTAGGCTGGTATCAATATAAGTTGTACCATATTCCTCTTCCTCATCTTCTGGACGCTCTAATTTGTTAATTAAAATCTCAGCTGCCTTACGCCCCATTTCCTCACCATGTTGACTTACTGTTGTAAGACTTGGTATAAAATGTTGGGAAAGGTCACCATCTGTAAAACAAACTATAGAAACATCATCTGGTATTTTCTTTCCTTCTTGATGCACTACGCGAGCAACATTAACGGCAAATACTTCATTAACAGTAAATACACCGTCGAGATCATTATTCTTAATAAAATCTTCTATTTTCTTTTCACAAGCCTCAGAACATTCATCAATATTATCCATCTTTAAAATCAACTTTTTGTCAACTTTAATTCCATATTCCTCCAAGGCTTCCATATAACCCTCTGTACGCAAACGACCTACACTTACATAGTCTTTAGTAGTGATGATTCCTATTTTACGACAGCCTGTCTTAAGCATATGCAATACACCATTCTTTGCCCCGGCTTTATCATCTATAAGTACCCTGTCACAAGCAATACCTTCTACAACACGATCAAACATCACCACTGGCATTCCCTGTTCAATCACCTCATTTAAATGGTGATAATCCTCTTTAAGCATTGTCTCCTTAGAAACTGAAAGAATAAAACCGTCTGTACTACCATTTGCAAGAAGCTCCATATTAATAACCTCTTTATCAAAGTCATTATTAGACAAGCAGATGATCACATTATAATTATGCTCTCTTGCCATCTGCTCAATACCACGTATTACTGTTGTGAAAAAGTGATGAACAATCTGCGGAATTATAACACCTATTGTATTGGTTTTTCTATTTTTAAGGCTGAGCGCAATATTATTAGGTTTGTAGTTATATAATTTAGCAAAAGCCTTTATTTTTTCACGGGTTTCTTCGCTTATTTCAGCGCTGTCCCGTAAAGCTTTTGATACTGTCGAAATAGAGACATTTAACTCTTTTGCGATTAATTTTAAGGTAAGTTTTCTTCTCATGATCAGGATTAGCCGTAAATATAATTGATTCTGTATGGATATAAACCTTATTAAATAGTTATAAAGTAAATCTAGAGTACGAAAACGTTATATTATTAATAAAAAGTTTAAATTCAAGAATCAAAGCTTGCATAAAAATAATCAAAATATTCTCCAATGAAGCACATCCTCTATCTTCTCTCTATTTCTTTCGTATTAATAAATTGTAAACAGGAAAATTCAAAAAAAACGGAAGTAGCTTCGGTAGAAAACCAACTTTACTCAGAACCTTACAGACCTCAATATCATTTTTCCCCTAAAGAGAAATGGATGAACGATCCCAATGGACTCGTATATCATGATGGGGCTTATCATCTTTTTTATCAATATTACCCTGGAGATGTTGTCTGGGGGCCTATGCATTGGGGCCACGCAACAAGTACCGATCTTAAAACCTGGAAGCATAAACCCATTGCGCTCTATCCAGATTCCCTAGGCTATATATTTTCAGGAAGTGCTGTTTTTGACGCA
>CAXBEL010000340.1:0-2668 GCA_963974735.1 uncultured Flavobacteriaceae bacterium
ATCTGCAGATGCCATTAATTCAGGATCTGGCGACTGAGCCAGAATCAACTGACCAATAAATAGTGTGAAGCAAGTAATAACTAGTTTTTTCATATTATTTGGTTTAAAAGGAGATTAATTGATACCCTTTGTTTTGAAATTGAATCAAAGCCGTCATTGCAGAAAGCGCAAGCTGGGTATGTTCCCAGCGCTTTTCTTTAGTGATATTACGACTGCCTGCTGTTTGCCCGCACAAAATAATTTTTACACCAGCATTATGCAAGGCATCCAAGAGTTCTAAATTGGGATTATCTGTGCCGAATTCCTTAGCATAAAAATCATTTTTTAAAAGTCCATAAGCAGCACTGCCGTGCACAACCATAACCGGCTTGAGTTTATTCAAGGGAACTCCTGCATTCTCGTGCATGTTTAAAAATCGGGCTACAGTTTCAAAATAACGGTTTAATTGAGAAGGGTCTTCCGGTGAATCTGCAATGTCGAAAACCACCTTAAATTCTTGATTTTTTTCGGTAGTTATATCAGGATTGGGAACTGTAAATGTCGAACCATATTCTGTAATCACATTCCCTGTAATTTTCTTCTGGGCTATGGCAGTTTCAGCAAAAGCAAAACACACCACAAGGGCAAGCACGTATTTCATTCAAAATTTTTATGAAGCATTAAAGATATTTAAAAAAACTGTAAGCCTCTAGTAGGATAAGACTGTTTATAAAAACTGCCGATGTAGCTTACCCAAATAGGATGAGTTTCCTTAAATTCACGCCCTAAAGAAAAGACTGTTTTGGAGAAATATTTAGAAGGATTAAATGAGGCGCAAAGAGCCCCGGTTTTGCAGAAGGATGGAGCAATGATGGTGATTGCGGGTGCGGGTTCTGGTAAAACAAGAGTTCTTACTATGCGTATCGCTTATTTAATGAGCAAAGGAGTGGATTCTTTCAATATTTTGGCATTGACTTTTACCAATAAAGCAGCCCGCGAGATGAAAAAGCGTATCGGCTCTATAGTGGGTAATAGTGAAGCCAAAAACCTTTGGATGGGAACCTTTCACTCTGTTTTTGCAAAGATTTTACGTATAGAAGGTCACCATATGGGTTTTCCGCCCAATTTTACAATTTACGATACACAGGATTCTCAAAGGCTAATTTCTGCTATAATTAAGGAAATGGGTCTGGATAAGGATGTTTATAAATACAAGCAGGTTCATTCAAGAATTTCCTCTTATAAAAACAGTCTTATTACGGTTAAGGCCTACTTTCAAAATGCAGAACTCATCGAGGCTGATGCTATGTCTAAAAAGCCACGATTAGGAGATATTTATGCAGAATATGTAGATCGTTGTTTTAAGGCCGGAGCAATGGATTTTGATGATTTGTTGCTGCGTACTAATGAACTTTTAGCCCGTTTTCCTGAAGTGCTTGCTAAATACCAGAAGCGTTTTCAGTATATATTGGTAGATGAGTACCAAGATACAAATCATTCACAGTACCTTATTGTAAAGGCATTGGCAGATCGCTTTCAGAATATATGTGTTGTGGGTGATGATTCACAAAGTATATATGCCTTTCGCGGAGCAAATATTAATAACATATTGAATTTCCAAAAAGATTATGATGGTGTTGAGGTTTATAGATTAGAGCAAAATTATCGCTCCACTAAAAACATTGTAGAGGCGGCTAACTCGGTAATAGATAAGAATAAAACGAAGCTGGATAAAGTTGTATGGACAGCAAATGATGCAGGTCCTAAGATTGTTGTTCACAGGTCACTTACAGATGGGGAAGAAGGGCGCTATGTGGCAAGTTCTATTTTTGAAAATAAAATGAACCAACAACTGCCTAACAGTGATTTTGCAATTCTTTACAGAACAAATGCTCAGTCACGGGCTATGGAAGACGCTTTAAGGAAGAGGGATATTCCGTATAGAATTTTTGGAGGATTGTCTTTCTATCAACGTAAGGAAATCAAGGATGTTCTGGCGTACTTGCGCCTTATTGTTAACCCAAAGGATGAAGAAGGTTTAAAACGGGTTATTAATTACCCTACTCGAGGTATTGGTAACACGACAATGGACCGTTTAATAGTGGCTGCAAAACAATATGATAAGTCGATTTTTGAAGTGATGGAAAACATCAATCATATCGAGATCAATATTAACCGAAGTACAAAGAACAAGCTTACCAATTTTGTAACGATGATTCGCAGTTTTCAAGTCCTTAATGAAAATGCGGACGCATTTGTGGTGGCAGAAACTGTAGCTCGTAAAACGGGACTTTTACAGGAACTGAAGAAAGACGGTACACCAGAAGGAATTGCGCGTATAGAAAATATTGAGGAGTTACTTAACGGTATTAAAGATTTTGTAGAAGGTCAAAAAGAATTGGCTGATGCTGATGGTTCTTTAACCGAGTTTTTGGAAGATGTGGCTTTGGCTACAGATATGGACAAAGATGTGGGCGATGATGATCGCGTTTCGTTAATGACCATTCATCTCGCTAAAGGATTGGAATTTCCGTATGTTTATATTGTGGGAATGGAGGAGGATCTCTTTCCCAGTGGGATGAGTATGAATACCCGTAGCGAACTTGAGGAGGAACGGCGTTTATTTTATGTAGCTCTTACCCGCGCAGAGAAACAAGCTTATCTTACCTATACAGAATCACGCTATAGG
>CAXBEL010000341.1:0-2595 GCA_963974735.1 uncultured Flavobacteriaceae bacterium
ATGAGTATAGAATACAAGGCTGGCTTGATAATGCGCTCAACTGGCAACATGGTATCGAGGCTAAAATTAAAGATGGGCAGCACGTTAAAAGTGAACTTCTGGATGGCGTACAATATTTAGAAGCAAAAATGGACAAGGTTTCTGAGGAGGATAAATTGTATTTAAAAGAAGCGAAGGAAGCTTTTCAGGATGACTCCAGATATGAAGAATCTGTTTCGACTGCTACCTCAGACCGTCTTCACGCTTTGTTTTATGATTATCCTTCTCGCGAAATGGCCAATGAAAGTCAGGTTCTGGAGATTTATGTAGATAGAAAAAAAGCTGGATTTAGTACCTGGTATGAATTCTTTCCCAGATCGGCTTCACAAGAACCAGATACACATGGAACTTTTGAAGATTGCGAGCGTTTATTGCCGCGAGTTGCAGCTATGGGTTTTGATACATTATATTTCCCGCCAATACACCCTATAGGGGAAGTAAATAGAAAAGGAAAGAATAATGCTGTAAATGCACAGGAAGGCGATAGTGGGGTGCCTTGGGGCATTGGTTCGAGATTGGGAGGTCATAAGGCCATACATCCAGAGCTGGGGACAGAAGATGATTTTAAGCATCTTATTAAAAAGGCGAAAGATCTAAATATTGAGATTGCTATGGATCTGGCATTTCAAGCTGCACCAGATCATCCCTATATAAAAGAACATCCAAAGTGGTTTAAAAGACGTCCGGATGGAACGATGCAATATGCTGAGAATCCTCCAAAAAAATATCAGGATATAGTCAATTTTAATTGGGATACCGAAGATTATAAAAATCTGTGGAAAGAACTTTTAAGCGTTGCTTTAAAATGGATTGGTTTTGGGATTAAGATATTTAGAGTAGATAACCCACATACCAAACCTTTTTACTTTTGGAATTGGTTTATTTCTGAAATAAAGAAAGATCATCCAGATGTTTTGTTTTTGGCTGAGGCTTTTTCAAGACCCAAGATAATGCAACAACTGGCTAAACAGGGATATAGTCAGTCTTATACTTATTTTACATGGCGTACCAGTAAGCATGAGCTTACTACGTATATGACAGAACTTACGCAGACCAATCAAAAGGAATATTTTAGACCAAATTTCTGGCCCAATACTCCAGATATAAATCCGTACCATTTGCAAGGTGCCAATGAATCTCAGCATCTTATCAGGTATGCTCTTGCAGCAACTTTAAGTGGTAATATAGGTTTATACGGTCCCGTATATGAATTTATGATTTCTGATGCTGTACCTGGCAAAGAAGAGTATCACAATTCTGAAAAATATCAGATCAACCACTGGGATTGGAATCATGATAACAAATTGATTCGTCTCATCACTAAGATCAATTCCATACGACATCAAAATGCTGCTTTACAACAAACCAATAATATTAAGTTTTGTAACCTTCCCAATGATGCTTTAATGGCTTTTTACAAATGGGATCAGGATAAGAAGAATGAATTGCTTATTATTATAAGCCTAGATCCGTATTATCCACAATCTGGCAATATACAACTGCCTTTAGCAGATTTAGGAATACATGCAGGACATTCTGTAACTTTAAAAGACCTGGTTACAGATAGTACTTATAACTGGCATGCAGAATGGAATTATGTGGAGTTGCAACCCGCTCTTCCATTTCATATCTTTCAGATATACAAATAAAAATTTAAAAAAAAAATTGATGATATAGAGGTACCCCCTGCCTTTAAACCCAACAAACCTTAAATAAATGGGAAACGAAGAAAAAATTCATAAAAATCTAATTTTCAAATACGATTGTGATTGGGAAGACTTAATGCAACAAGAACGTTTTCATAAAGAATTTTGTGAAGATATTCTTGAGCCCTATATTCTAAATCAGCGCTGGTACGGTGGTAAGGCAAGTGCATTAAAATATATTGAGATAATAGATCATTTCCCTATAGAGAGGGGTACAGATAAATTTTATGGTATAGTACTGGAGGTTAATTTTAAAGAAGCCTTTGTGCAAAATTACTTTTTGCCTATCGCCTTTGTGACAGATAAGGATTATGTAAATGATAATGTTATTGCCTATTTATCGCTTAATGAAACACAAGGCTATTTGATAGATGCGCTGTATCTAGAGGTTTTTAGAAAACAGATTTTTGAAAAAATATTAGAAGGTGCCAAGTATAAATATAAAGAAGTAGCCTATAGACGGGGACGGCATTGTGACGCAGATGGTTATGAAAGCAGTCGGTTTTTAAGTGCAGAGCAGAGTAATACCTCAATTGTTTATAATAACAAATACATACTTAAAATCTTTAGACGGGTTTATGTAGATGAAAATCCAGATTATGAGATAAATAAATATCTTACTATGAAGGGGTCATTTCAGAATACTCCTAAATACGTGGGGAGTATAACCCTTAGGTTTAGTGATAAAAACGTTATAACCCTAGGCTTAATGCAGGAATTAGTGCCTAATCAAGGAGATGCCTGGGAGTATTTTACTAATAAGCTTAAATCGATTTTCGAAGAATTATCCCGTCAAAAAATTGATGTTCACGCCCTGCATGTTACAGATAATTTTAAGCAGCTTAATATA
>CAXBEL010000342.1:0-2570 GCA_963974735.1 uncultured Flavobacteriaceae bacterium
ATTGTGGAAATTTCTTTACGTAAAAGTCAATAAGATTATTACTGGTAATTAAACCTCTATCATATTGATTATGCACCTCTATCATTTCATCATCTATATGATACTTATGTATACCAAAGCGAGATAAAGCCAATTCTGGAGCTTTTTTGTCCAGATTAATAAATATATCGCCAAAATCAAAAATGATATTTTTTATCATAACTCTAACTTTATGGAAGCTTTGTGTTTCTAAAAATTTCTAAGCAATCTTCTAATATATGTTCTCTGCTAATAAATTCTCCATTTAATTTTGGGGCAGCTATACCTTTAACAAAATAAGGTGTTCCTTTAAATACTCTCGCTTCATCCCAAAGATCGACATCAATAAAGCTTTGCAGCGTTTTTGCACCTCCTTCTATAATCACAGATTGTAAGCCGTTTTTAAAAAGTACTTCACAAACTTGTTGGGGTACGTTTTTATTAAAATCAATTTGCTCTACGGAATACCTATCATTGGATATCTCATCAGATTCTGTAATCAATAGAGTAAGAGAGTTTCCGTCAAAAATAGAATTGTCTTTGGGAATTTTCCCTTTTCTGTCAAGAACAACACGTGTAGGAGAATTTCCTTCCCAATCCCGGGTTGTTAAACTGGGATTATCTGCAATTGCTGTATGGGTGCCTATAAAAATAGCTTGCTCTTCGGCACGCCATTTATGCACTAGTTGGCGCGAAGTGGTGTTAGTGATCCAGACAGGATTATTGCCTTTTCGTGTTTCCTCATTGGGAGCTATAAAACCATCTGCTGTTTGCGCCCATTTTAAAATAATATAGGGCCTTTGTTTTTTGTGAAAGGTAAAAAAGCGTTTGTTGAGCTCTTGACATTGCTCATCGAGCACACCCACTATAACTTCACGACCGTAATCCAGTAATTTTTTTATTCCACGTCCCGATACTTCAGCAAAAGGATCTACCGTACCAACAACAATTTTAGGGATTGTCTTATCAATTATTAAATCACTGCACGGAGGGGTTTTTCCATAATGACTGCAAGGTTCTAAACTTACATAGATAGTTGATTCCTTCAGCAAGTGCTTTTCCTTAACACTATTTATGGCTAAAACTTCAGCATGGGGTTGTCCTGCCCGGCGGTGCCAGCCTTCTCCAATTATAACATCATTATGCACCACAACACTACCTACCATTGGATTGGGATAGGTACTTCCCAAGCCATTTTTGGCCAATTGTAGACAGCGCAACATGTATTTTTCGTGTATCTTCACCGTTTCAAAAATACCATTAAAAACTAATATGAACACAGCAGTAATCAGACCAATTCAAAAGTCAGATAACGAGGAAATTGCAAGAGTAATTCGGGAAGTTTTAATTGAGATGGGAGTTCCAAAAGTGGGCACGGCCTATGCAGATAAAGCGCTGGATGAAATGTATGAAACCTATGACAAACCTCAAGCTGAATATTTCGTGGTTGAAGAAGCGGGACGATTGATAGGAGGTGCAGGTATAGCGCAACTTCTCAATTATGAAGGGCCCATATGTGAGTTACAAAAAATGTATTTTTTAAAAGAAGTTAGAGGAAAAGGATTGGGTGCAGGTATGATGAAGACATGTTTGGATTTTGCCAGAAAAAACGGATTTGAACAAGTTTATATTGAAACTATGCCTTATATGAACGATGCTCAAAAATTATATCAACGTTCAGGTTTTGACTACATAAACGGACCTTTAGGAGATACAGGGCATAGTGCCTGCCCTGTTCATATGCTCAAGGATTTAAGGTAAAAGTAAATGACGGTTTCCCAATTTAAGTCGAAATTTAAGCAAGCTCTTTCAGCAGGCTATCCTTCAGAGGAGGTGGAGAGTTTTTTCTTTAGACTTGGAGAAGCGTTTCTGGGCATGAAGCGTATTGATCTCACACTTTATAAAGAAAAAGAATTATCAGCTGAACAATTGAATTTATTTGAAGATGCTTTGGCTCGGCTCCAAAAAAATGAGCCTTTGCAATACATCTTAGGTGAAACGGAGTTTTATGGATACCCTTTTAAGGTAAATCCCTCAGTTTTAATACCCAGACCAGAAACTGAAGAATTGGTAGAATGGATTATCAAAGATTGTAAGCAAAAACATCCAGAGAATCGACCCATTAAAATATTGGATATTGGGACTGGTTCGGGTTGTATTGCGGTGACATTGGCAAAAGAACTTCCTTTTGCCCAAGTAGTCGCAATTGATGTTTCAGAAAAAGCATTGATTACAGCAAAACAGAATGCAACACTTAATAAAGTATCTGTAGATTTTGTAAAGCAAGATGTAATCAAGTTAGAAGAGTTTTCAGAGGCATTTGATATTATAGTCTCAAACCCTCCATATGTTAGGGAATTAGAAAAAGCAGAGATACTTGCGAATGTTTTAGAAAATGAACCGCATCAGGCACTTTTTGTTAAAGACAATGATCCCCTTTTGTTTTATAGAAAAATTTCAATGCTAGCAGATAAAAATTTGCAACCAGATGGGAGCTTATATTTTGAAATCAATCAGTATCTTGGGGAAGAAACCAGCATTTTATTAGAAAA
>CAXBEL010000343.1:0-2448 GCA_963974735.1 uncultured Flavobacteriaceae bacterium
TGGTAGAGACTTGGAAATAGGGGATGACTCCGAACTGAAAATCAAACAGAATCTCCGAATCAACAACTTTGGTCATGTGATCGAAGCATTCGATTTGGGAGAAGTAAGCTTCCACTCAGGATGGGTTTTCCATCGTGCCGGAGCCAATCAGACGGATCAGATGAGAAAAGTAATGACAGTGATCTATATGGATGCTACTGCCAAACTCAAAAATCCCGAAAATGCTAATCAGATCAATGACTGGAATACCTGGTGCCCGGGAGCGAAGATCGGTGAGGTGATCGATACGGAATTAAATCCTATTGCTAGGGATTTAGGATAACGTTTAATATATGAAGCGTAGCATCCCGAAGGATAATACGCTTCATATTCAGTGTTGTATGGCGTTTCAAATTTTGCTCTTTATTTCAGGAATTATATAATCCTTGTCAAAGCCCCTGTTTTTAAATAGTGATATTTTCTCCTTCCCCGTAGCAATTGAGTATTTTTCTGCTGCTGAAAAAAAGATTTCCTTAGCCTCGTTATATGTTTCGCCTAAAAAAGTATCATCTGCAAGTTTTTCAAATAGCCACTTTTTTCTTTTTGTAAATTCGTTTTTTCGAGCTGGTACATTAATGTCAATTTTTGAAGTTTGTTCTGAACTTATTTCAGAAGTCCCTGAATTATATAATGCTCTTGAAATCATTAATGAACTCATTATATGTAGAAAAACGAATCCACCTTTTGAAATTAAACTTCGTTTTTCATCAGCATATGTATTGCTTCGAATGTCCGAGTTTTTGATTGTCCAAATTTTTTGGTATAGTACAGAAGAATACTTATAGATATCATAATCTGCTCCATCGTGAAAAATGGAGTCATATTTTCCTTGTGATTCGAATAGAGTTGAAGTGTCATTTATTGCGACTACAGATTCTTTATTTACAACGGTTTGAATTATTTGAGCCATTTTTAGTAGCCCTATTACCTTGTTACCTGTGAAACCTTGACGCTTGTAGTAGTTCTCTCTTCTTTCATAGTATATACCTACTTCTTTCAAATATTTTTCGATATTACGTTGAATGTTATCATTAGCTTTTAAACTCGCAGACTTCACAGGGTTTTGTGAATTAGTTGCACTTATTATGTCCGTTTGAACTTCTAGATTTTCTGTGTTAACAAGCTTCACAAAGACTTTCAAAGTATCAGGTAACGAACCTATTTCATTGAAAGCATAGTAGAGACAATGGACGGTTTGGCATCCATTAACTATTTGAGGATTAACTATACTGTATTCATTGTTGCCTAAAGGATCAATTGAGTCTCCAATAATTGTTAGACCATTGTTCATCGCCCAGAAATTTTGTGCTTTTAAGGGGTCTTTTGCAGATTCAATGATTGAGCTATTTATTTTTTTGTCTTCACCTAAGAAAAATCTAACATTCCCTTCAGTCAAATGGCTTTTAAACTCGTCATTGTCATCAATTAATGACTTTATTAAATCATTGCCAGAAATAAAACCTGTAAAACCACTAATATCAATACCTCTTTCTTTAATTTCAAGTGGTTGTGAACTAAATTTCAACTCAATTCTTTCATCGATTCTTTCTGTTAAGTCAAGAAGTTTTTGTGCACCCCAATATTCAAATTCAAATGGAATACCAAGTTGATTTCTTGTTAACTCTTCTTGCAAATGTGTTACCTTCTCAGGAATATTTATATCAGGTGCAGACGTAACGTAATACACTTCACAAGTGAACTTTGCTCTTTCTCTACTTGACTTTCTAAAGATTTTGCGAATTAAATCGGCTGCATCAATTATATCCTGATTGGCTCCTATTTTTTGAAGTTTATCTAATTCCAGTTCTAGATTGAAAATCTCTTCAATACCTTCTTTTAAGTTCTTAAACCCGTTGGCAGAAAATCCATTTTCTTTTTTCGTCTGAAAGAACTTCACTTTGATATGACTTTCTTTGTTTATTGGGTGGTTCTCATCTTTTACCAAAACGCCATTACAAAAAATATAACAATGGTCTATTCCTTCGTCACCACCTTCTCCCATTATCCCATCAACTAAATCGTCAAATTCGATTCCATAGAGATATTGTAAATTTGAAAATGCAGATACAGCAATCTCAAACTTATTCTTATTAACCGAAGCTAATTCAGGATTATCTTCAAAGAGTTTGTCAATCTGGTCATCAAGTAATATTCTTAAACTCATTTTTTATTTCAATTTAATGCCATAAAACATCTGTGTATCCGCAGCTAGTAGCGTATCTTTCTTATAAGTCTTTTATTCTCCACAAAATCTCAGTTTTCATTCCCTGAAGATTCAGTCCTCCAAGAAAGTAAGTTTTTAGTTGTTATATATACCCTGTGTAGGGTATTTTTTGCTTTTCTCCAAACCCTAACCTGATCTAATGAAGCCTACCTAATACTTACAACCAAACTTATATTTGGCTGATT
>CAXBEL010000344.1:0-2442 GCA_963974735.1 uncultured Flavobacteriaceae bacterium
AATTCTTTTGCTTTTTCTATTATTTGGTGCTAAATGTATTGCTGCGTAGTCTTGCCGGTGAGCACGCGTAACAGATCACTCAAATAGCGTTGGGATAGACCGAGTTGGTCGCTAATAAAAGTAACTGAAGGCAAGCCGTTATCCAATCCGCTTTTATCTTGAAAATACTGCTGCAAAATTTGATCTAGAGAATGAATAATTTCGTGATTAGCAATTTTTCGTGTAATAAACTGCCGGTTGTAAAAACGCTTACTATAGCTTAACAATAAGCCGAGTTGTGAGACTAACACATCCTGACTAAAATGATCGATATTTTCTTCTAATTCTACATTTATCGTCTGTAATAACTGTTTTATTATCGCTTTTTCTTTGGCCGACAAATGTAATGCTTCCGAAATGTGATAAGAAAAGAATCCGTAGCTCGTTATTTCACTTCCCAGCGGATACTTTCTAATAAAATCAGGATGAAAGTACAACGCATACCCTTCATAACTTTCTAAATTATCATAGGGCGTAACAATTTGGCCGGGTTTTAAAAATGCCATTCCACCTTCTTCAAAATCGTAATAATCCTGCCCATACTTTATCTTTCCACTGAAGGTATTTTTAAATGAGATTTTATAAAAATCAACACATAATTTTTGTTCACTGTCTATCTCCTGTTGTGGTGTTTTGTTATAATCTACCACCGCAAAAAGAGGGTGTTGTGGAGCGGGCAATCCCAAATAGCGCATCAACGCAGATATGCTCTTAAAATGTTTTATTTCTGAATTACTCGCTCCCATAACATTGAAGATAACCTATTTTTAGTTTTGAACCGCTGGTCTAATCACAATATCCCCAATTTCCACTTCTTTGGGTTGACTTATGGCATAGGCTACAGCATCGGCAATCGCATCGGGGCTTATGGCAATTTCATCACGGCTTTTTAAAATAGCAGTTCGCATTTGGTCATTTTTAATATGTTCAGCAAAATCGGTATCCACAAAACCAGGGGAAATACCGGTAATTCGGATAGATCCATCCGATTCCTGCCTAAAAGCTTCAGCAATCGTCCTTACCGCATTTTTTGTTCCTGCATAAACGCCCATTGTAGGGGTTATAGTAAGGCCGGCAGTAGAAATTATATTTACAATATGTCCGGATTTTTGTTTTTTGAATACGGGAATCGCGGCTGCCATTCCGTATAAAGTCCCGTTCAGGTTGACATTGATCATTTGCTCCCAGCCTTCCACATCCAGTTCATCAATCTGACTTAACTGACTAATTCCTGCGTTATTCACCATCACATCCAGTTTTCCAAATTCAGCTACGGCTTTGTCAACCAATTTGGTTAAGTCTGCTCTATTTTGAACATCTGCGATTACGTAGCTTGCCTCTCCTCCATCTTGATTAATATTTTCTACAATTTCGTGTAAGTTTTCTTCACGACGCGCGGCGAGAACTACTTTTGCTCCTTTGGCAGCCAGGTTTATGGCGATTGATTTTCCAATTCCACCACTGGCTCCTGTTATAGCAACTACTTTTCCTTTAATTCGATCTTCCATAATTCATTTTTTTAGATGAGATACAAATTTCTAGTTACTATGTTTGGAAAAAGTAGCTCAATTCGTAAATGTTGTAGTTAGGTTTGCAGAACATTTTATCCACGGTAAATAATCACTCACTTTTAATAGTCGCCTGTACCAATAGCCTAATTTGTTTTTCAACCTCTTCTATAGTCTTACCATTTTTCTTAAATCCAGATATGGCTTCGGCAAAAATTCCTGCTAATTGCTTTGGGCTTAAACCCCCATTTAAACTATCTTTTGGTAAAAACTTCAGAACGTTTTCTATATCTTTTATAAACATCTGAGTGATTTCATTCATTGTTTCCTGTACGAATGGAAATGTACTTTCGTAAAGTTCCTTGGCTTCATCAGATTTGATGAGTTCTTCTTGTAATTCCAACACCCATAGTTGAAAGACTTTATCCAATTTTTCTAAAGGTTCATCAATTTTTTTAATTTCTTGTTTCACCTTCTGAGTGATTTCATCCGCCAATTTTCTTATCACACTATCATAAATAGCTTCTTTCCCATTAAATACAGTATATAACAGAGGCCTGGACATTTTCGAGACTTTAGCTATATCACTCATATTTACTTTGGTATACCCATATTTTAAAAAAAGTTGCTGTGCGGCATTTACAATAATTCGCCTCTTATCATTCATAAAATATCTAATTATTTTACTGTTCTTGACAAATTTACTAATTTTGTCAAAAGTAATAAAATGAAAAGGGAAAAATTGAAGATAGCTATTGTTGGAGCTACCGGACTTGCGGGCGGGGCAGTGGTAGATGAAGCCTTGAGTAAAGGTTATGAGGTAGTTGCAGTGGTTAGAAATCCTAAAAAAGTTGAAGTCTCAGATAAATTATCTGTCGTTAAAGGGAATGTACTG
>CAXBEL010000345.1:0-2404 GCA_963974735.1 uncultured Flavobacteriaceae bacterium
TGTCACTGACTATCCCAATACAGCCTATGATATAGATGGCAGTAAAACGGGCAACCTTCCTTCTGGCTATAAATTAATTCAAAATGCGAATCCCAATTTAAAATGGGAGGAAAGTATGATGAGTAATTTTGGTCTTGATTTTGAATTGTTTAATCAAAAAGTATACGGAAGCGCTGAATATTATATTAAAGAAACCTCAGATATTTTGATTTTACCACCATACATCGCAACATTAGGTGAAGGGGGAAATCAATTTATTAATGGAGCCTCTATGGAAAACAAAGGTTTTGAATTAAGCCTTGGTAAGCGTAGTAGTTTTTCAAATGAACTTCAGGTTGATTTAAATGCTAATATAAGTCTTTACAAAAATAAAATTACAAAGCTACCGAGTGAGGTTATTAATGCTTATGGCGGTAATGGTGCAGACCAAAATATCCTAGGCCGTCCAGTAAATTCATTTTACGGTTATGTTGCCGATGGATTATTCCGTTCAGAAGAAGAAGTAGTACAACACGCCGATCAACCCGGAAAAGATATAGGAAGAATTCGTTATAGTGATCTTAACGGAGATGGCGTTGTTAATGCGGATGATCAAACTTGGATAGGAGCTCCTCACCCTGATTTTACATATGGTTTTAATGCTAATGTATCTTATAAGAACTTTGATTTATCCTTCTTATTGCAAGGTGTGTCTGGCATTGATGTTATTAATGATTTTAAGTATTCTACAGATTTTTGGAGTGTTTCAGAAACAGGATCAAATAAAGCAACACGTTTATTAGATGCTTACTCACCGACAAATACAAATTCCTCAATTCCGGCAATATCACTTACCGACAGTAATTTCGAAAGTAGATTTTCTACCTATTTTGTTGAAAACGGTTCTTATCTAAAGGTTAGAAATGCGCAGTTAGGGTATTCTTTCGAAGAAGATTTGATCAAAAAATGGGGTATGAAATCTATGCGAATTTATATAGGTGGCGATAATCTGGGGATTTTATTAAAAAGTAAATCATTTACGGGCATAGATCCAGAAAATCCTGGGTTTGGATACCCTAACCCACTATTGGTAAAAACAGGTTTCAATCTAAAATTTTAATATAAAAGATAAACTAATTATGAAAAAGATATTCATTTTTATCAGTTTCGGCTTTTTAATGTTCAGTTCTTGCAATGACGAATTGGATTTAGATCCTAAAGCGATCCTGAGCGAAGACCAGATAAGTACACCACAGGATGCCGAGCGTTTTGTTATTGCAGCATACTCAGAGTTGGGTAATGATGAGATAAATAGACCTTTTAGTCTCTGGCCTTACGGAAACGTGCGTTCAGATGATGCTTATAAAGGGGGACGTGATCCGGGTGATGGCCAGCATTTTCATTTCACCGAAACCTTTACAAACCTTACTCCAAACATTAGTTTTTTTGATGAGCTCTGGTTTCACCTATATGTAGGTGTGCGTCGGGCAAATGAAGGTCTACGTATAATGGAAAACTTTACAGATGACGATTATCCTGCGAAGCAGACCAGAATAGGAGAACTACGGTTTATTCGCGGCCACTTTTATTTTGAGCTTAAAAAGCTATTCAATAGAATTCCATATTTAGATGAAAACACAGATCCTGCCACTTATAAAGACGTTACAAATGTAGAGTTTACAATTGATGAATTGTGGGAGAAAATCGCAAGCGACTTTGAGTTTGCTTCAGAAGTATTGCCTCAGGTGCAGCCACAAGTAGGAAGGGCAGATCAGATTGCAGCTTTTGCTTATCTCGCCAAAACAAGATTAGCATCAGATCACGCTTTACAAAGTGATTATGCAAACAATTTTTTGCCTGGTCCTTTTGAGAATGGTGTTGAATCTGTTTTTGCGGTTCAATTTTCAAAAGATGACGGTACCACAAACGGCAGACTCAATTTTGGAGATATGCTTACTGTACCGCAAGGCATAGGATGCTGTGATTTTCAAAAACCATCGCAGAATTTGGTCAATGCATTTAGAACCGATGAAAATGGATTACCATTATTTGACACTTTCAACCAAAATAATGTAGATTTTGCTAATAATACAGTAGATCCGAGATTAGACCACACCGTATCAAGACCAGGAAATCCCTGGAAATATCAAACTGATCTTATTGTTGAAGAGAATTGGAGCAGAGCCCCTCAAATTTATGGGACTTTTAATTCACTAAAGGAAAATGTTTCTCCAGATGACCCAGGATTTACTAATGTTGATCCCTTTTATGGGAATACAAAAACACGTGTGATATTACGATATGCAGATGTAATGCTCTTTAAAGCAGAAGCACTGATCGAATTAGGTCAACAAGATCAGGCATTGCCATTAATAAATGCTCTAAGAGAACGAGCGGCATCAAGTACCACAAGACTCGTTAATGC
>CAXBEL010000346.1:0-2351 GCA_963974735.1 uncultured Flavobacteriaceae bacterium
GTAATCTTCAATAGTCTTATAACCGATATGATTGAAACTAAATGTTACATTTCGGCAAGGAATCATTTCGTAAGGGCGTTGCGCGGGAGCCAAGTGCCTTAATAATTTCATTAAAGAGGTTTTACCGCAGCCCACGGGTCCCGAAAGTAAGATTCCCTTATTGATGTCAATGTCAAATCTTTTACAAGTTGCTTCATCCCTTATGAAGTATGATGTGAGTTTTAAAAGAACAGCTTTATCTTTTTTATGAATTTTAAATCGGTTACCGAATAGCAGCTTTCCTTTTGCATTGAGATAAATCAAGATTTTAGAGAAGTCATAATGAACACATGTCCCATCGAATTTGCCCAGGGAATATTCCACGCCACCTTCGGTTATTTTAGAGGGGTTGTCCATAATCTTTAGTTTTAGTGGTTCGCAGGTTGTCCCTGAAATGAGATGCTTGCTTTTTATTTAACTTATTTTTTTCTTTCATAAGCGCTTTTTGCTGGATCCAATATTTTGCTAGAGCTCTCCAATCTCTCACTTCAGAACCATCGCTTGTTTGCCACTGCCTGTCTTCATAGTACTCGTAGAACTCTTTTGCATATTCTGGATTAAAATTCTTATTACTAAAAAAATCCAGTACCACCTTCAAACTGTTTGGATGTTTATTATGTTTTATTGGTTTAGTATTGTTTATAGTAGATACCAATACTTGTCCACTGACGGGACGCTGCGGGTCTACTACTTGTTCCTTTATGGGATGGTAGCGTTCCGCAAGTTGTTCTAATTTGGGATCGTAATGGTCTTCTTCAGGTTCATCACTTGTCCCCATTATGGACATCTTAATTTTACTGCCTTTGTAGGGGTTGTTGGAAGGATAGTATTCCAGGTAACCCCAGGCATTCAGATCGGTTATACATCTGTGATAGGTGGATTTTGAACCTATCTTTGAAGCATTCATTAAATCTCTGCGGTTTACAAAAAAAACCTTTGCAAACCTGCTACTATTCCATTCGTGGAATAAGGCCATATATAAGCTAATATGGGTAGGATTCAGGCGATCATCATAATAGAACTTCTCAAAAGCGGCGTTTAATTGCTTGATATAGTTCATTGCTATAGATCTAAATTAAGTACACGATTCTCTTCCATGACCTTTTGAATTTCTTGAGCATCGTAATAAATTATTCCGCCTATTTTGGTATAAGGCAGGGTGCCATTTATTCTTAGATTCTGAAGGGTTCCCGGGCTTATTTTTAAATAATCCATGACCTCTGCAGATTTCAGGTATTTTTTTATTTTACCTGATTTTTGTTGGTTCAGCAGTTGTTTAATGTCTTCGAGTAATTCCATTTTGAAATCCTGAAGATCGTCCGTAGTAATAATTGATGTTGGCATAATAGAACAAATTTTATGGCTCGGAACATTTCATTTGTTTGTTCCTGACCTGGTTTATAATTGTTCTATAAAATTGAAATTGTTTGCAGGAAATAATTCCCTAGGTTTTTCGTAGTACGAAAAAGTTTAACGTTTAATAGAAAATGACGAGGATTGCTATAATTTGAGGTAAAGGTAAGAGGGAAGTAGCAGAAATTCTTTGTAAAATTAATGGAAAGCTGATTTTCGTAGTTACGACTTACTTCGAAAAATTCACTTTTCATCATCCCGTCTCATTTTTGCTTCTAGGTTAACAGCGATCTGGTATAGGTATTTGGCCCTTGGATCTTTCCTGGCTCTCATCTCACTATATGTCTTATGATAATTATCGAGCTTAATATTAAAAAAATCTTCAAAGGCAGAGATAAGCGTTTTAAGATCTGCAGTCCCGTGGTTGATATCCCCTTTAAGGTATAAACTATAGATTATTTCTACTAAAGAAGTTTTGGATCCAGACCATAATAATAAATTAGGTTGACGCTCCCGGAAATCTCCGCTACTTCCTGGTTGAATCAATTCTAACTTCTCTCGAATATAATGTATGTAGCGGTAAAGCGCCTGGACCTTAGACCAAAGCATATCGTGGCTGGTCGAAAATTCAGGATTTTGATAATAGTTTATAGTAGGGCTAAAGGAGAAATCCATCTTACCACTGCGGCTGAAAAATTGTGGATCCAGGTAATTGTGGTTTTGCTCCATATAGTTGACAAAACTATTATTTTCAGAAAAAAACCTATTGATCTTTTTAATCTCTTTTTCCAAATAACGAACTTTATGAGAGTTACCAACCTTTGGGAGCTTTAATTCACAAGATCTCACTTCGGTAAAATAAATAAGATAGCTCATAGGTAAAGGTTTTATATTTTTAAAAAATTCGATTTCTGCTTGAGTATTTTCAAAATCATCCTTATCTACTTGCTTTTGCAATT
>CAXBEL010000347.1:0-2311 GCA_963974735.1 uncultured Flavobacteriaceae bacterium
TGCTACCAGCTCACTTGTTCCAGAGTGCATAGGATGGTTTTTCACTATAACCGGGCAACCAGCAGCTAATGCACTTGCAGTATCTCCTCCGGCTGTAGAAAACGCCAAAGGGAAATTACTGGCTCCAAATACCACTATGGGTCCAATGGGCACATTCATTTTTCTTAGATCAGGTTTGGGTGGGGTAGCTGCTGAATCTCCTGTTTTTATAGTTGCTTTTACCCAAGACCCTTCTTCCAATAAATCTGCAAAAGCCAATAACTGATTTATGGTACGCCCTCTTTCTCCTATTGCACGACCTTCCGGTAGGCCCGATTCATTTACATAGGTTTCGATAAGAGCATCTCCTAAATTCTCAATATTACTAGCAATTGTCCTTAAAAAAACAGCGCGTTCCTTCGCCGTTTTTTGATTGTATCTTGAAAATGCTTGTGCTGCTTTTTCGACCGCTGTATCAATTTCGTCTGGTGTAGCTTGATGAAATTTCCAAGGGTTATCCATATTGAGTTTAGGGTTTATTGTTTGATAAGTAATACTCCCTTTAGCGGATTTCTCATACCCTATAAAATTCTTTCCTTCAATCATTTTAAAAGCTTCTTATATTATTCTTTTATTCAATTTAAGCACTAAATAAGAACTAGGAGAATTCCTGCTCCTTTTTAAGATTTTTATAGTCGGATAACTTTGGCCGCGTTTCTAATGCTTTTTTAATTATACTTATCACTTGTTCTCGTTCTTTCCCTGCCAATGGTAGCCGCGGAGCCCTAACATATTCTGACCCTATACCTGTATACACTTCTGCCAACTTAATATTCTGAACTAGCTTTGGGCTGATATCTAATTCTAAAAGCGGCAGAAACCATCTGTATATCTCAAGCGCCTCTGTTATTTTTCCAGCCTTTTGCAATTCATAAATGGCAACTGTTTCTGCCGGGAATGCATCTACTAAACCGGCAACCCAGCCATTTGCTCCCATCAGCAAACTTTCTAGTGCGAGTGTATCAACACCAGTCATTATTTTAAGACGATCTCCGAAGCGATTTATAATACGGGTAATATTAGATATATCACGTGTGGATTCTTTCACAGCTTGTATATTATCGTACTCCAGCAACTCTTCAAACATATCTAGAGTCACCTCTATTTTATAATCTACAGGATTGTTATAAACCATTATAGGCAGCGCCGTTTGTGTAGCGACTGCTTTAAAATAAGCTACCACTTCTTCATCACCAGCCTTATATCGCATAGGCGGAAGCATCATGAGCCCTTGCGCACCATCTTCTTCTGCTTTATACGCCGCTTCAATAGCACCTTTAGTAGATTGCTCCGCAATATTTATCATTACGGGAACAGTTCCTTTTACCAGTGCTACAGCTTTTCGTGTAAGTTCCCTTTTCTCATTAGAGGTAAGAGTACTTGCTTCTCCCAAAGTTCCTCCCAAAACAATCCCATGCACGCCAGCATCTAATTGAGCTTGAATATTCACTTCAAATAAATCGAAATCGAGTTTATCATCTTGTGTAAATTTTGTGGTAACCGCAGGCATTACGCCTTCCCATTTTATCTGCATAATCACTATTTTTCTATTTCAAATTTAAAACTGAATGGAAACATGATGTTTGCTATTATTAACCAGAAGTATGCAGATTTTATCCTAATTTTGAATAATTGCTCTTTATTAAACTAATTTTTGCAAACAAACAGCTATTGAAAGTACTTCCTTTCAAAATACCGAAGCCACAACCCGATGCGCTCATTCTTCAAGAAGACCTTGAAGATGTCTTTTACGACAAACTGCACCAGCATCAAGAAATACAAATAAGTATAATTCTCTCAGGTACTGGGACGCTTCTTGTTGGGGATACAGTAAATAGGTTTAATCCCAATGACATTGTGGTTTTAGGAACCAACCTTCCTCATGTCTTTAAAAGTGATTTGTCAATAGATCAAAAATCTCATATGCTCACTGCCTTTTTTGATCAAAATACTTTTGGAGAAGGTTTTTTTGAAATTGAAGAATTGAAAACATTGAAAGACTTCTTTACTTTATCCCAATCAGGTTTTAAAGTTCTAGACCCTACTGAAGATTTAAAATTGCTTTTTCAAAAGATAAGGAGTGCTTCAAAATTAGAACGGATCGTTCTCTTTTTTGACTTACTACAAAAGCTTCACAACTCCAAGAAAACAAGACTATCTTCCTTTCAGTCAAACAAGCGTTATAGTAATACAGAAGGCAAAAGAATGAGCACAATTTTTGATTATACAATAAATCACTTTCAGGAAGAAATAACCCTTAGTTTAATTGCAA
>CAXBEL010000348.1:0-2273 GCA_963974735.1 uncultured Flavobacteriaceae bacterium
AAAGCCTGAAAACAGGCGAAAATTTACTGGTTTTTGATAAAATCTAATTGTATGCGCCCTATGCTGTTTTTACTTTACGCTTACCCCCCGTACACTATAAAAACAGCAGAGGATCCAGCGCAGATTATGGTAGATATGTCATGAGATTAGTTTAAAATTTTTAATACACTCAATAAAATATTTGAAAATTGTCCAGTTATTTATTTAATAAACTGGACAAAATATTATATTTGAAAAAGTATAATTCTTGAAAACAACCGAATATATAACAAATAAGATTAATAGATTCCCAAAAGGTTATGTTTTCACCTATGAGGATTTTAGTATAGAGGTGGAAAGAAAAGAAGCTGTGATTAAAGCTTTGAACCGAATGGTGGAAGCAGGGAAAATTTCTAAACTATCCAAAGGAAAATATTACAAACCGGAAAAAACTCCATTTGGAGAATTGCAACCGGATCAGGAACAGGTTGTAAAAGATCTATTGGAAGATGATGGAAAGCCTATAGGCTATCTTACCGGTTATAGTATTTATAATAAATTAGGTTTGACCAGCCAGGTAAGTAATACTATTCAGATTGGAAGAAATGAAGTACGGCCAAAGTTTAAAAGAGAACGTTACACAATTTCTTTTATAAAACAGAAAAACATAATCACCAGGCAGAACATTCCTTTACTTCAAATTTTAGATAGTATAAGGTACATCAAAAAAATACCTGATAGCACTTTAAAAGGATCTTTAGAACGACTGTTGAAAATAATAGAAAAACTATCAGATAATGACAAGAAGGAACTCGTCAGATTATCTTTAAAATATCCACCTTCTACTAGAGCACTGCTAGGTGCAATGCTAGATGAACTAAACGAAGTGTCTACAAAATCCTTAAAAGCTTCTCTGAATCCAATTACAAAGTATAAAATTCCCGGAGCTTCTAGAATATTGTCAAATACAAATCTTTGGAACATTATATGAGACTTCATCAGAATAAAAAGCTTTTTAAGCAAGCCATACAATTTACTTCTGACCAGATGCAAATACGACCTATATATGTTGAAAAAGACTATTGGGTAACATATGTACTCTATACAATATATAATAATAGAATAGGAAAGGATACGATATTTAAAGGAGGTACAGCTTTGTCAAAATGTTATAAGATCATTGAAAGATTTTCTGAGGATATTGACTTGGTGGTTCTAAGAAATGAGGGAGAGTCCAATAATATGCTAACTACAAAAATTAGAGAAATTAGTAAGGTAGTTAAAGAAGTTTTACCGGAAATTAATATAGAAGGACTCACACAAAAAATGGGTATGAATCGTAAAACTGCCCATTCTTATTCCAAAGAATTCGAGGGTAACTACGGTCAGGTTAGAGACGCCATCATAGTTGAAGCCACCTGGTTGGGATATTTCGAACCATATACAAAAAAGAAAATCTCTTCATTTATCGGGGAAATGATGATTGAAAATGATCAAGTCGATATTGTAAATGAATATGAGCTATTGTCTTTTGAAGTTTTAGTACTGGAACCTACAAGAACAATTTGTGAAAAAATAATGAGCCTTGTGCGTTTTTCATATAGTGATAATCCCGTTGAAGATTTAAAGAAAAAGATAAGGCATCTTTATGATTTGCATAAACTCTTACAGAAAAAAGAATTTGCAAACTTTTTTAATTCTAAGGATTTTGAGGAGATGCTTTTAAAAGTAGCAAATGATGATGTGAAAAGTTATAGGAACGATAATGCGTGGTTAATATACCATCCTTCAAAAGCTCTCATATTTAGTGATTCAAATAAGCTCCGAACAGAGCTAAAGAAAGTTTATTTGGATGAATTTCAAAATTTGGTCTATGGGGAATTTCCCGATGAAAAGGAACTGTTCTCAACTTTAAACAACCTTAGGGATAGGTTGCTGACCATTGAATGGAATATCGAACTGAAATAATATTTTAATAGAATTATTAGTGAGGTATGTATAAACCCAATGAAAAACAAGGTTTGTAATGACAAATGCCCCTTTGAAAAACTTAGTAAAATTGCGGCAAATGCCCTGAAACCCTCAGTAAAACCGTTGAAAATTGCGTCAAAAATTTAGTAAAAAAAGCAATTTTTTTTAAATGAGTGGTCAAAAGCGAGCAGATTACCAGTAAATGGCTTGGGAAAGCCTAAAAACAGGTTAAAATTTACTGGTTTTAAAAAATCTAATAGGTTGCGCTCTATGCTGTTTTTACTTTACGCTTAACTTCCCGTACACTATAAAAACAGCATAGG
>CAXBEL010000349.1:0-2235 GCA_963974735.1 uncultured Flavobacteriaceae bacterium
GACCTTGCCCACCCGGAGTGGCATGCATATCCAGAATTAAATACATATTATTTGCTTTACACCATTTCACCAATGAATCTGTCATCGTAAAACCAGTTTCGAGCCACGTATTTTCTCCTTTTACAGGTTCATTTTCTATCGGTAACGTGTATAAATTATAGTGCATGGGGAGCCGTATGGAATTAAAACCCCAGCTTTTAAGAGAATCAACATCTGATTTTTGAATTGTGTTTTGTAACCAGGCCTTGTAAAAATCCTCTGTCTTTTCTTTGCCTATAAGGTCTTCAATATGTTCTTTAATCACATATTGCTGCCCGGAAAATGGTACTTTAAGCATATAACCTTCCTGCAGCATATAACCGCCAAGACCAATACCTCGTAGGAGTATATTTTCATTACTCTCATTTACAATTTTTACTCCGTCAGTTTTTAAAAAACCTTGTGCAAAGCAAGTAAACGATAAAAGAAATAATAATGAAGCTGAAAATTTAAGTTTCATGATGGATTATTAAAGTTGAGTTTACTCCCAGACATAGGTGCCCACAGCACCCGCATCCAGAGAAGTTACCACCCATTTATTATTGTACTTAATATTAAATTGAGTATTTGTGCTGCCATCATTTTCCACCAGCAAAACTTTTTTTCCGTCAGGTCTTAAAAATGCCACGTTTTGAAGATCTCCTTTTATCTCACTACTTATATGCAGAGAATCTTGAGGAATAAATTTTGAAGCATGGGCGATTATATAATACCCAACATTACGGGTAAAACTATCACTAGAATTTATGGTTATAGCTCCTTTACAGACTGTACAACCGCCATCAGTATGCGGTCCAAAAGAAGCATCATTAGCAAGATTCCATTCTAAGGCGTTTTTACTCCAATTACGCATAGAACCAATAATGACATTTTTTAAATGCCATTTTAAGGTACTTCCAAAGTCATCATTTGAAGAATTATACTGCTCTGTAAAATAAATACTTTTATCAGGAAAGGCATTGTGCACTGTAGTCAATGCTTGAATATCACCGGCATACAAATGAAAAGCAGAACCATCTATGAAAGGATTTGCAGCAGCATCACTTAATATAGTAATGGGATATTGAGGATTGTCGCAATTGTGATCGTAAGTGATGATTTTTGTACCTAAATTTGCACTTTGAAGTGCTGGGCCTAGATTGTTTTTAATAAAATCTGCCTGTTGCAAGGCGGTCATTACCATGCTGGGATTGTTTCCTCCATGAAGGGGTTCATTTTGGGGTGTTAGGGCATCTATGCTAATTCCTTCAGCTTGCATTCCCTCAAGATATTTTACCCAATAATCTGCATAGACCTCATAGTATTGAGGTTGTAAACTGCCACCAACAAAACTATTATTGTCCTTCATCCAGACTGGAGCAGTCCAGGGAGT
Source organism: uncultured Flavobacteriaceae bacterium (assembly GCA_963974735.1). Taxonomy (GTDB): domain Bacteria; phylum Bacteroidota; class Bacteroidia; order Flavobacteriales; family Flavobacteriaceae; genus Leeuwenhoekiella. Next base: position 1,412 of record CAXBEL010000349.1, read on the forward strand.
AGCCATTATTTTAATTTGCGGATTGATCGCAATAATCTCTTTTAAAAGGGAAATAACTGCACTATCCTGATCAAGACTGAATTGAGAAAGATCAAGATCTGTTTCACCCTCAGGCAAATCATCGTAAGTAAAAGAAGTCTCATTTAAATCTGAAGCTCCCACACTTATTCTAAGATAACTTATACCAATAGATGAAGCAGAATCACCAAATAATTCATCAAGAAGTTCTGTCTTTTTTTGAATTCCCAGTCCATTTATAACTTGCGCGCTCCCGCCAGTAAGGGTAAAACCAAAGCCATCAATTGTCTGAAAAGTCTGGCTGTCATCAACCTCAATATTAACAAATGCATTAGGTGTAGTGCCAAATCCTAAGACTGTAACTTGTTTTTGCAACTCTGCGCTACGATCTGATCTTGTAAGCCAAAAATCCATATCATTTGTTGTAGATATGGGAGGCGTAGGGGTTTCCGGAGTTTCTGGAACTGTAGCACTTTCATCTTCTGATGAAGATGAAGAGCAGCTAGTTTGAAAAAGCGTTATTGCTCCCATAAAAAAGATGAAATAATATTGTTTCAGAGATATATTCATTTACCTATCCTTTTTGGTATTTATTAATTTCATTAAAACCATAGTTGAAAATCTAAAAGACTGAGTACAGCTAATCAGGCTTATTCTAATCTAATTACTTCCTCTCATTTCTACATTAGTAATAGAAATACCTGTTGAACCTAGGCTTTCTCCGCCAGATTTAATTAAAAGATATATTGTTCCTGATTGCTCAAATGTTACCTTATTACCAGAACCCACGCACCCTACAATAGATA
>CAXBEL010000350.1:0-2183 GCA_963974735.1 uncultured Flavobacteriaceae bacterium
TAAAAAATGAGAACAGCCTTTTACCCCTAAAAAAAGAAGGACAAACAATTGCCGTTATTGGTTCTTTAGCTGACGACAAAAACAGTCCACTGGGAAGCTGGAGGATTGCTTCAGATGATAATACTGCGGTATCTGTTTTAGAAGGATTAAAAAAATACACCGGTAATAAATTAAATTATGCAAAAGGCGCAGATTTAAATACGGGCCAGACTACTTTCATAAATGAACTTACAATTAACACCACGGATAAAAGCGGGTTTGATGAAGCTGTAAAAGTTGCAAAAGAGGCTGATGTTGTTGTAATGGTTTTGGGTGAACATGGCTTTCAAAGTGGTGAAGGACGTAGCCGTACAAACCTGGATCTTCCGGGTGTGCAGCAGGAATTACTAGAAAAAGTATTCGCTGCCAATAAAAATGTAGTGTTGGTTCTTAACAATGGACGACCCTTGGCTATTGAATGGGCAGATCAAAATATCCCAGCAATAGTTGAAGCCTGGCATTTAGGAACAGAAACAGGAAATGCGGTTGCACAGGTTCTTTACGGTGATTACAACCCGAGCGGGAAACTTCCTATGTCATTTCCTCGCAACGTTGGACAATCCCCTATTTATTATAACCATATGAATACAGGAAGACCTGACGAAGCCGGTCAAAATATGGTGTTTTGGTCGCATTATATGGACACCGAAACCACTCCTCTTTACCCATTTGGCTTCGGTTTGAGTTACACGACTTTTGAATATTCCAACTTTAAGCTTGATAAGTCTCAATACAGCTCAGGTGATAAGGTTACTGTAACAGTAGATTTAAAAAACACTGGTGATTATGATGGGAAAGAAGTAGCCCAATTATATATTAGAGACCTGGTTGCTACTATGACAAGACCTGTAAATGAGCTAAAAGGATTTGAACTGGTTGAACTGAAGAAAGGGGAAACCAAAACCATAACATTTACTCTTGATAAAAAAACTTTAGGTTTTTATAATTCTCAAGGTAAATATGTAGTTGAACCTGGAGAATTTGAAGTTTTTGTGGGAGGCAATTCAACTACTACAATGAAGAAAGCATTTACGCTAAACTAAAGTACGAATCAAATTAAGAATAATTTTTATACTAACTAACCAACCAAAAAGACCTGTTGCTATCGCAACAGGTCTTTTTATTGATAGATTATTTATTCTTTATTTTATTTCCATCATAAAACTGGAAGCTGGCAGCTCTGCTTTATTATATAAATTAGGGATTGAAATGTTTCCCCACCCATAACGAATATATTTTGGGTTTTCTACTGAAGATTTTATTATGACCTTTTCTGCGGTAATTTTCACCTTATTAGCTTTCTCAAATTGCATATCATCTCCTGCAAGTTCAAAAACTGCATTACCACGCTCCCTATTGCCAAAATGTAGGTCTGCGGCATTTTTAAAATAAACGTCTACTTTATTTTTGCCTGCAACCTCTACCCTATCTACTAACGGGCTTTCTGCTAAGATATCTCCTTTTTTATAATGCTTACTTAAAGCAAGATTAGCAAAACGTAATCCCACATCAACTTTGTTTTTAGGATGTATATCATCATCTTCTCCTAAGTCACCGAGAACTACCATTCCTGTATTGGGAACAGATAATGATCTTCGTTGCGCATCCCGAACCTCAACCCCAGAAAAATTATCACCATAATTATAAGGCGCAATCTGTGCGAAATAAAAAGGAAAATCCTGATTCCATTTTTCTCTCCAACTTTTAATTAATGTTGAAAACGTATTCTGATAATACGCAGCATTTGAAGTATTTGTTTCTCCTTGATACCAGATCACACCTGCTATAGTATATGGTACAAGTGGATGAATCATCCCGTTATAAGCTCTTCCCGGCTCACTGGGTCCCCACTGCTCCTTCTTAAGCATATTAGCCGCTGTAGTTAAAGAATCATTTTCTATAAAAATTTCTTCGGGCATCCAGATTTCAGCAGGCGTTCCGCCCCAATTTGAGCCAATTAATCCAATGGGAACATCAAGTTCTTCATTAAGTTTCTTTCCAAAAAAGTAAGCAATTGCACTAAAATTCGGCATTGTCTCAGATGTTGATTCCACCCAGCTGGCTTCTACATCATCCTGCGGATATTCTGAGGACATACGCGGCACATCATAAAATCGAATGTTAGCATTCTCTGCGTTAGCAAT
>CAXBEL010000351.1:0-2174 GCA_963974735.1 uncultured Flavobacteriaceae bacterium
CAATATGTATATTATGGAAAAGTTGGCGGTTGTTTAATAACCGGAAATGAAGATGGCGTTAAACACTGCGCTATGGGTATGCTCTATGCCTTACAGCATCTAGGTTACAGTATACCACCCCAGGCCGATGCCGGTTGGATTGGGGAAGTTGGTCCAGGCCCTAGCTATGGGGATAAAGAATGGAATGGAGAAAAGAAGAATCCACCGGTGGGTTATGATTCAGATTTTACCAATCGTAATACCACATTTATGACATATAATCTATTACATCTTGCTAAAATGCTCAAGGAAAATGGAGGTTACCCAGCTTACGGAAATTCTCGCAAGCAATGGAACGATGGTTCACGATGGAATTTTGAAAACCCGGAATATCGATAGAAGATTTAAAATAAATCAATAACAAAAATATGCTTTTTGGATTTTATCAGTTAAGCATTAAAAATTTTTAGAGACGAAAGGTTTTATGATATTACGATCATATAATTTTATCCGATATCCTGATCATTTTGCTATGGCTGGAGGAAGTTTGATCCTTTTTTAAAAAATTAATATAATGGCAAAAAATGTATCAGAACAATTGCTCGAAATTCTTTTGGGAGTTGGTGTAAAACATGTTTATGGAGTAACCGGCGATGCGCTGAATTTTTTCGTCAAAGCGATTGAAGAACGTGATGATGTTGAATGGATAGGCATGAAGCATGAAGGAAATGCATCGTATGCCGCCTTTGGACAAAGTCAAACTTCAAAAGTTATTGGTGTGTGTGCCGGAACTGTGGGGCCGGGAGCACTGCATTTAATCAATGGTCTTTATAATGCGAAGAAAGAGAGAACACCCATAATAGCCATTACAGGACAGGTGCCTCAGGAACAACAGGGCACTAATTTTTTTCAGGAAGTAGATTTAAAGAAGGTATTTGATGATGTCTGCGATTATCAAGCAATCATAAAATCTCCGAAACAGGCGCCTATGGTAATGCAGCGTGCGGTAAAAATAGCACTGGCAAATAATGCAGTTTGCAGAATTGAATTACCGGCTAATGTTGCAGAGATGGATGCTGAAAACGAGGAGTTTCTTCATGCAATTCAAAAATATACTTCCAGCCTTATCCCGCAGGAAGAAGCGGTAATTAAGTCTGCACAATTATTGAATGAAGCTAAAACAGTCGGTATTTTAGGAGGAGATGGCTGCCGAGGAAACAAAAATGCAGTATTAAAATTAGCTAACAAATTAAAAGCCCCTATAACCCATAGCCTACGTGCAAGTGATATTTTTGATCATGAAACCGAAAATGTGGTGGGGCTAACGGGTTTAATAGGAAATCCCTCGGGATATAATGCGGTAATGAAATGTGACCTTTTGCTAATGCTAGGTACAGATTTTCCTTATATAAATTTTTTACCTCACAAAACGAAAACCATACAAGTAGATATACGCCAGGAAAATATTGGTAACAGAACAGCTGTAGATTTAGGAGTATGGAGCGATATATCATCATTTTTAGACTTGCTATTTCCAAAAATTGAAGAAAAGGAAAACTCAGAATTTTTGGATAAGTTACTTTCAAGTTTTAAAGGCTGGAAAGAAAATATGGAACAAGAGGCCTCTACAGAAAATGAAAAGTTGCCTTTACAGCCCCAGATTTTTGCTGGCTTGATAAATAAGCATGCCTCTAATAATGCAATTTTTACTGTAGAAACCGGGACTTCGGCAATTTGGGCAGCTCACCATATTTCATTCCATAGCCAAAGACGGTTGATAGGTTCATTTAACCACGGCTCTATGGCAGTAGGACTTCCTGCAGCCATTGGGTCGCAATTTGCTAATCCAGACAAAGAGGTTTGGTGTCTAAGTGGTGATGGCGCCTTTAATATGGCAATGCAGGATTTTATAACTGCCGTTAAATACAAGCTGCCATTGAAAGTTATAATTTTTAATAATTCAGAGCTGAGTTTTGTTAAACTGGAGATGGAACAGGTAGGTTTAGCCCCAAGTCTTAAAGCATTAAAAGAAGATAATGTCAATTTTGCTGAATATGCCAAACTTTGCGGCGGGGATGGAGTACGTATAGAACAAGTCGCGGATATTGAAGATGCGATCCTACAGGCAAAAAATAGCAATAAAGCCTTTATCATAGATGCCGTTGTTTCCAGTGGAGCTTTATCATTGCCACCAC
>CAXBEL010000352.1:0-2167 GCA_963974735.1 uncultured Flavobacteriaceae bacterium
AGGGACAGTTTTATGCCTTACCGCAATCTCCACAAACTTTTAAGCAGTTGCTGATGGTAGGCGGTATGGATAAGTACTTTCAAATTGTAAAATGCTTTAGGGATGAAGATCTTCGTGCTGATCGCCAACCAGAATTTACTCAGATAGACTGTGAGATGGCTTTTGTTGAGCAAGAGGACATCCTCAATATTTTTGAGGGGTTAACGCGCTTTTTATTAAAAGAAATTAATGGAGTTGATGTTGAGGAATTTCCAAGAATGTACTACGACGATGCGATGCGTTTATATGGGAATGATAAACCAGATATTCGTTTTGGGATGCAGTTTGGCGAACTTAATGAAGTTGCCCAGCATAAAGAATTTAATGTCTTTAACCAGGCGGAATTAGTTGTAGGAATCGCTGTTCCCGGTGCGGCTGAATTTACACGCAAGGAGATTGATAAGCTTATAGATTGGGTTAAAAGACCTCAGGTGGGAGCCTTGGGAATGGTATATGTAAAATGTAATCTAGATGGTACTTTTAAATCTTCGGTAGATAAATTCTATGACCAGGAGGATTTAGCTAAATGGGCTGAAAAAACTGGAGCACAACCCGGTGACTTAATTTGTGTTCTTTCTGGACCAACACTTAAAACGCGAACACAACTAAGCGCACTGCGCATGGAAATGGCTGAAAGATTGAATTTACGTAACCCAAACGAATTTGCTCCATTATGGGTTACAGATTTCCCTTTATTAGAATGGGATGAAGATACTCAGCGTTATCATGCCATGCACCACCCTTTTACTTCGCCTAAGCCTGGCCAATTGGAATTGCTTAATTCTGATCCCGGTGCAGTAAAAGCAAACGCTTATGATCTTGTATTAAATGGAAACGAAATAGGCGGTGGTTCTATACGTATTCACGATAGCGCAACACAGGCAACAATGTTCGAACATTTAGGTTTTACTGCTGAAGAGGCTCAGGCTCAATTTGGTTTCTTGATGGAAGCATTTCAATATGGTGCTCCTCCACACGGTGGGATAGCATTTGGACTGGATAGACTGGTTGCAATCTTAGGCGGACAAGAAACAATTCGTGACTTTATTGCATTTCCTAAAAACAATGCAGGAAGAGATGTTATGATAGACGCCCCTGCTCCCATAGATGATGAGCAGCTTAAAGAGTTAAATCTAAAAGTTACCTTATAAAAATTGGAAACATCTTATTATAAAAAAGGAGGGCTTAATACCCTCCTTTTTTATGATTTTACGAGATCTATACTATTGCTTCACTAAACTATACTTTTGTGAAAAGCCTTCATTACTTGCATAATCCAATCGCAACATTTCACCTTCTATCCTAAAAGAAATTTGTGCAATATTTGGATTGCTGCACATCGTATAAATCAAGGAATCTGCTGAAGAAAAAGTACCACTACCTAGCATTTCATCAGAATATGGGGAACAGAGAGAACCGTTTTTTGATTCTACTACACCATTAGAATTAAAAACGAGAATCTTTTCAGATTTTATAGGTTGAAAAGTCCCACTGCCATCGCCTGGATCTGCCATTTGTTCTGTAAGTTTCCAAGAGCCTAAAACCGCTGCATTTTCTTCTCGTTCTTCAACTTCTGTAGAATCTTCAGAGCAAGCTGTAAAAGTGATTAAAAATAAAACCGTAATTACTTTTAATTTTTTCATGATTGTCAATATTACCTAGAAGACGCAATTGTTACAAAAAAGTTGCGTCTCATGTATAGAAAGTTTTTTCGCGCAAGCAAAAAAAAATCCCCTGGCAAGACCAAGGGATTTTTTAATATTTGGCTAATTCATTTCTTATTGGAAACGTGTCCATCCAGCACCCCAATCTGTTACATCTGTTCCGGTACCATTACCTACACCAGTGAATAGATCAGCATCTGTAAAATCTACTCCTGTATCATTCTTAAGAGGAGTTGTTACATCTGTAAAAGTGATATCTGTAACTGATGTTTCTCCAGTTGTTACACCTTCGCCTGTAGGGCTATCTCCACTATCTCCGTCCATATCATAAGCTTCATCAAATCCGTTAATCACAACATTGTTGAATGTTGCACGAGTACCTGCACGTAAACGTATTGCTTCATTACCTTGATCAGAACCAAGACCCATTATAGTCAAGTTGTTGATCGTAGGGCTAGAGTAAT
>CAXBEL010000353.1:0-2083 GCA_963974735.1 uncultured Flavobacteriaceae bacterium
ATGGTGTTACGTGGGTGATCAAGACAAATTTGATGAGCTGTTTCAGCCTGTGCTTGATTTGAATCCGGTATTTCATCATGTATGGGAGATGCCTTATCCTGCCATTCAAACTTTATTTGATGGTATGATGCCTCCTGGACTGCAATGGTACTGGCGTGCCGATTTTTTTGATCAAATACAACCAGAGGCCGCCGCTCAACATTTAAAATTTGGATCTTGCATTCCCACACCTTTATCTCAAATGCATTTATATCCCATTAGTGGAGCGGCTGCAAGAGTAGGAAATGAAGATACTCCTTGGGCATACCGCGACGCGAAGTACGCAGGTGTTTTTGTAGGTGTGGATCCGGATCCTGCCAATGCTGAAAAATTAACCGATTGGTGCAAGAAATATTGGGAAGCTTGTCATCCCTATTCTATGGGTGGCGCGTATTCTAATTTCATGATGGATGAGGGGCAAGAGCGGGTAAAGGCCAGTTACAAACACAACTATGATAAACTGGTTTCTATAAAGCAGAAATATGATCCTCAGAATTTTTTTAGGGTAAATCAGAATATTAGGCCGATTGCCTAATATTGGAGAAAAAACAAAATGGATATTTAAAATCACCGAATTTTACTATCCATTTTTTTATGGAAACTTCTAATAGAAGTCCTTTAAAATCAGATTGAATAAGATTCTTCAAAGTCAATTATCATCCTCATTTTTAGGTTCTGAAGAATTAATTTTTTCAAAAACATTCACACCTATAAAAATAATTACTGCGGGTATAAGCCAGGCAAGTCCTAAATTTCCTAAAGGCAATACTTCTCTAAAATTATTTAGATTATCAATCCCCAGACTATTTATAAAATCTGGAATACTAAAAAGGATGGTAGCAATTATAACTCCCCTAAATACTTTATGAGATGCAAATTTTTGTGGAATTACATTTAAAAGGATTAATATTATAGTGACAGGATATATAAAGTATAATGCGGGCACTGCAATGGCTATTATAAAATCTACGTTAAACTGCCCTATTGCCACCCCTAGTATGCATCCTAAAATAGCTGTTGTTAAGTAAGCATATTTATAGTTTTTAAGCAGGCCTTTTACAAAATCTGCCGTTCCCGTTACAATACCCACTGCTGTCGTGAAGCAGGCAAGGCCAATTAAACCAGACAGCATAATGCGACCGCCAGACCCTAAGGTGTCATAACTAATAAAGGACAACAAATCTGTGCGCGAAGAAACAGTTTCAACATTGCTGTAAAGGTTTCCCACATAGATCAAACCTGCGTAAATTAGGAGTAAACCCAATCCTGCTAGAATTCCTCCTTGGGCTATGAGCTTTTTTTTATGTGCGTAATCATTATGATTTTTAAGGTTGAGGGAAATGACGAGAACAGCACCTACTACCACAGCGCCTATAGCATCAAAGGTCTGATAGCCTTCCAGCAGACCTTCTCCAAATGGATTTTTTAAAGTTCCGGGCTTGGCATCTTCAAATATTCCGAAAGCTGCCACACCTATTATCATTATTAACATCATAATAAGGAGAGGAGTAAGGTATTTGCCAAGCAGATCGAGAATGTGGGATCTGTTAAGGGCGAATACCAGGACTAGCCCAAAATAAATTGTACTAAAGGTCAATGAGCTCCAGTCCAAATAAGGAACGATACCCATTTCATACGTGACCGAAGCCGTACGTGGTGCCGGTAATGCTATAGAAATCAGATAAACAAGAATACAATAAACCAGACTAAAAACAGGGTGCACTTTTTTGCCAAAATCCAGCATAGTACCTTGTAATCTGGCGTGAGCAACAATTCCCAAAATAGGAATTATTACAGCAGAAACGGCAAATCCAAGTATTACCCAATTCCAACTTTCACCAGCATTATAACCCAAGTAAGGTGGCAAGATCAAATTACCGGCACCAAAAAACATGGAAAAAAGAGCAAAAGCAGTGACAAGGGTTTCCTTGGTGAATTTCATAGACAAAGAGTATCTTTCGGGCAGAAAGATAAGCTAAAAATGACAGTGTTATATAGGGGTTCAAGACTATTTTATACAGATGAAGGCCGAGGCCCTGCAGTA
>CAXBEL010000354.1:0-1989 GCA_963974735.1 uncultured Flavobacteriaceae bacterium
ATCTTTCATTGATTACAGGTCAAATAGGCAAACCGGGTTCAGGACCTTTTTCACTTACCGGACAGCCCAATGCTATGGGTGGAAGGGAAGTGGGTGGTATGGCAAATCTACTTGCAGTGCATAAAGATTTAGCTAATGAAGAACATCGGAGGGATGTTGCCCGTTTTTGGGGAGTAAATGAGATTTCTGGGAAACCTGGATATACAGCAACTGAAATGTTTGAGGCACTCGAGAAAGGTGATCTCAAAGCGGTATGGATTGTTTGTACAAATCCTGCTGTAAGCCTGCCCAATGCCAGAAAAGTAGAGAAAGCTTTTAAAAATGCCAAGTTTGTAGTGGTACAGGATATCTCGTATAAATCAGATAGCGTTGCATACGCAGATTTAGTACTCCCGGCAGCTGGTTGGTTAGAAAAAGAAGGTACAATGACTAATTCTGAACGTAGGATTTCTTATTTGCCAAAAGAAATAAACCCTCCGGGAGAAGCCAGGCCAGATGTTGAAATTTTATGCGATTTTGCTCAGAGAATGGGATTTAGAGGATTTAATTACACGAATACAGAAGAAATTTACGAGGAATATTGCTCTATGACCAAAGGGACAAATATTGATATTTCCTTTTTAAATTATGATAGGCTTAAAAATGAGGGCACGTTTCAATGGCCCGTTCCCGAATACCGCCATCCTGGGACACCACGTCTCTTTGAGGATAAAAAATTTCACACTCCCTCACAAAAGGCAATTTTTAATATACCTAATGTCATTAACAATACCTCGATAAAGACAGATAGCACCTTTCCGGTGATACTTACAACAGGAAGAGTGCGGGATCAGTGGCATACAATGACAAAAACCGGGAAGGTTTCCAGATTAAAATCACACTATCCAAAACCTGTTTTAGAAATAAATCCTTTAGATGCTTATTTAAATAAAATCAAGGATGGGGATATAGCTGAAATTAAAAGCAAAAATGGAAATGTAAGAGTTCGAGCTAAAGTTACGGATGCAATTAAAGAAGGTGTCGTTTTTCTACCTATGCATTGGGGAAAGCAATTGCAAAGTGATTTAAATAGGGCTAATAACCTGACTAATATAATGGTTGATCCATTTTCTAAAGAGCCTGATTTTAAATTTACTGCTGTTTCAGTATTCAAATATAAAAAGAAAGCTGAAAAAATAATAGTGGTAGGTGCAGGAGCAGCTTCCTTTCGATTTATTCAAAATTACAGAACGCAAAATGAAGATGATAAAGTTATTGTATTCTCCAATGAATCAAATCCTTTTTATAATCGGGTGTTATTGCCAGAATATGTAACGGAGGAACTATCATGGGATCAACTTTTAAAAATTAAAGAGAAGGAATTACAAAAATTGAAAATTCAGTTATATCCACAAACAACAATTAGTAAAATAGATGTAAAAAATAAAATTGTTACCGATAGTGCAGGTTTTAATCATGGGTATGATAAGTTAATACTTGCGACGGGCAGCAGGGCGTTTGTGCCTAAAGAAGCGCAACTCAATCTACCCGGTAGATTCACACTCCGAAGCAAAATAGATGCAGACCGCTTTAAAAACTATCTCGAAGAAACAAATCTGCCGCCAGAAGAGCAGCACGTGGTTATAGTTGGCGGTGGGCTTCTAGGGTTGGAGCTTGCAGCAGCGCTCAAACATAAAAATCTCAAAATAACAATTGTACAACGCTCTTCCCGATTAATGGAGCGCCAACTGGATGCAGTTTCCAGTAAACTTCTTGCTTTAGATGTACAAGAGCGAGGGATTCAGGTTTATTTTGATAATGAAGTGAGCACTGTGTTTGACGATGATGAAAGCAGTCAACTCAATATCACATTAAAAAGTGGCAAAAGCATAAACGCCCACGCTATTGTGTACACAATTGGAACCCGACCTAATATAGAAATTGCCAAGGAAAGTGGTTTAAAATGTGCAAGAGGTATAAAAGTGAATAAGCATCTACAAACCTCAGACC
>CAXBEL010000355.1:0-1946 GCA_963974735.1 uncultured Flavobacteriaceae bacterium
GCATCTTTTTGATCTGATCTTCAAGTTTTTCACTCGATAATTTTTCGCGTAAGCGATCTGTGATAATGGGGAAAGAAAACGGAGTAGGTTTCTCACAGTATTTAATCACAATCTCCTGATTTTCTATTCTTTCTAAAGCTATACGTAAACGTCCTTCTTCCAGTTGGTGCTCAAAAGTCTCTCTATAGGCTTGTTGAAAAAGTAGGTTATCAGGTTCATAATCCCGAAAAACCTCAAACAACAACTGACTATTGCTTTGTAAATGTTTACTTTTTACAATCTTTCCCGGATATCCAGTAAAAACCATTCCCGCAATAACAGCTATATCCCGAAATTTCCTTCGAGCCATTTCTGTAGAATTCAGGCTCTTTTGTAGATCTTCTAATAGAAAATCTGGTGTAAATAGGTCATTATCTAAAACCTGTTGTAAATCAATCTGCTGGTCTGAAAGTATTTCAAAACCATAGTCATTAAAAGCGAGGCTAAAGGAAATAGGAGAAAGCAAACTGATGCGATAGGCCAGCAAGCTTGCCAGAGCTTCGTGTACAAACCGACCTTCAAAGGGATAAAAAATATGGTGGAAACCTTCCCGGCTCTTAAACGTTTCAATTAAAAATTGATCTGCATTGGGGACAATTGATTCTTTTCGCTGTCGCAAAAAGATATGTTCTAATGCTCGTAATTCCCGACTTTGATTTCCTACAGGCTCATTAGCAGAATATAATTCCTGCCTTAAGAGCTCGCTCATTTGCGCAGAAAGTGTTAGCCTACCACCCATCCAACTCACAATGCGTGCACTTTTAACTTTGGCTTTTTTGACTAAAACCTGCATATTTTTAACCCGGTATAGCTCTAAAGTCCTCCCGGCAAACGTGAAAACATCACCCGGATTCAATTTTGAGATAAACCATTCTTCAATGCTGCCTATGTAGCCGCCTTTAAGATATTTTACAGCCATTGCAGCATCACCTACGATTGTCCCAATTTGTAAACGGTGTCGCATGGCAACCCCTCGATTATTAACTTTAAATAAGCCGTCATCTTCGATTTCTACTTTTTTATATTCATCGTAAGCTTCCAGCGATTGACTGCCTTTGGTAATAAAGTTGAGTATCCATCGCCATTGGTCCTCGCTCATCGCCTGAAAACAAAACGTAGATTTAATTTCAGGCCAAATATCTTTTGGGTAAAATCCGTCTGAAACCGCCAATGTAGTTAGATACTGAACTAAAACATCAAAACTTAGTAAATACGGAATTCGATCTTCCACCACCTGTTTTTTTACAGCTTCACCAAGTGCAGATGCCTCAATTAATTCTATGGCGTGTGTGGGTAAAAAATAAATGACACTTTCTTTACCAGGCTGGTGCCCGCTGCGACCTGCACGTTGAAGAAAGCGCGCGACACCTTTGGGTCCGCCTATTTGAATAATTGTCTCGACCGGAGCAAAATCAACACCTAGATCGAGGCTGGAAGTGCAGATAACAGCCTTTAAACTTTCATTGCGAATAGCTTCTTCTACCCATAAACGTGTTTCTTTATTTATGCTGCCGTGATGCATCGCAACCTCGCCTGCGAATTCAGGATATTTGTTGATCAAACGCTGAAACCAGATCTCACACTGACCACGCGTATTGGTAAAAAGCAAAGTGGTTTTGCTGTTTTTAATGATAGGGACAACCTCATCAAGCAAATGCAATCCCAGATGACCACGCCAGGGAAAAGTTTCCATTTTATCTGGAATAATACTATCTACACGAATTTTTTTATCGATTTCCGCTTTAATTAAAACAGAATTTTCTAGGGCGGGGGATTCTGGACCCAGTAAGACTTCCCGTGCCTGTTGTAAATTTCCAATTGTTGCCGAAATGCCCCAGATGCGCAGTTTAGGAGCAATGGTTTTTAATCTTGAAAGCGCCAATTCGGTTTGCACTCCACGTTTAGTG
>CAXBEL010000356.1:0-1785 GCA_963974735.1 uncultured Flavobacteriaceae bacterium
CTCTACAGCTGATTACTGGTTCAATTGGAATAGTGGTGTATGATGCATTTAGGTAGCAATCCTGCAGTCCCCCTATCATTTACTCAAAAAATCAGCTAATGGCATCGTCACTTCATTATCCTATTTATATCGGATCAACTGATATCAAAAAATACTTAAAAATATCCTCATCCGGATCTTTAGAGCTTTGAATCAAGATTTTCCCTTCGACAGTTAGATGGAACGATTTCAAGTCAGGCTCAATCTCGGTAAGATCAAACTCTCCAACTTTTTCAAATGTATTATCAAATAATTCCAAAAATACCTTGTTAGACATCTGGTTTTCAAATACCATACGATACATTAAGTTATCGTCTAATCTAAATATGGATCCATAGTAAACATCATTATTCCACTTAGAGCCTACTTCGCTATATTCAGCCATATCCTTAAAACCGGATGTTTTCTCTGGTAGGTCTTTTTGCTTTTTGAACAGCTCAGATTCATATAAAAAGTCAGATTGCTTCTGACTATTCAAATTAATCTTACTTATTTTATTAAAAAAAGGATACGATATAATTATTGTAGAATCAAAAACGGTTAAATATGGTGCATAGGAGTTAGATACTGTCATTGGCCCTTTTTCAAAAGAAATCCTGTGATTTAACATTTGATCCATATCAAATAAAAAAGGAACTTCTTCAAAATCATTAAAATCATATTTAGCCAAAGAAAATTTACCTGTTCGTACGTCCTTGATAATGAATGCAAGGAAATCAGCATCAGGTGAGGCTGCTTGAAATGTATTATTCCTTCCATCTGCCCCGTTTATACTCTTCAGTTCCCCAAGACCATTATCCAATTCCCTAGTAATATTTAAATCAACTGTATTTTCATCTTCTACAAAATAAATATCATTAGAATTAATGAAAACAACTCTATCCTTCACGAATGTAAAGTGACGGAAATTTGGAATACTTCCTGGCCCTTCAACGGGCAATTCTCTTCCTGGTAAGATCCATATATTTTTATCACTAAAAGAAACACTATCTAATCGCCTATAGAATTCATTAAAAATCAGAAATGATTGCTGAGCTCTATCAATTGGAGAAATAGAAAATGGGACCTGTGAAGACATTCCCATTTCACCAATGTCTAAACTTATTTCCTCGCTGAAGGAAACTTGGTACTTTTGCACTGAGGATCTCTCCTCAGTGCATGCCCAAATTGTTGAAATTAAAACTAATAATGAAAATCTTTTCATTCGGGAATAACTGGCAATTCACCACAGCTACTATTAGGTCCGTCATAAGACATTTCAACTACATATTGGTGATTATTATCACATAAATCCACTATAGTATAAGTACCAGAACAAAGATTCTGTGATATATCCATTATCATACTTGCAACATTTTCAGCTCCACAAGCATTAAAGGTATCTTCTTTGGCAAACCCAGAAAAGCAAATAAGGCTAAAAGCTAATCCAATTAGTAATTTTTTCATAATTGTTAAAGAATTAAATATACTCCCATTCGCTTCGTGCAGGGAAGGAAAAACCCCTAAAAAATCGCATTTACCGGTAACCTTGAAGTTTCGTTTGTAATCTACCTCCCCCAAACTAATAACGCAAGTAAATTGAACTATTTTTTTATAAAAAAATAAAATTATTAGTTTAAAGTTTAATTAACTGCTAATCAATTAACAACAAGTTTCAATTCTCCACCAATCTGATCTTATAAAACAGGTTATAATCCCGCTCCACTTCTCCGTCAGCAGCTTTGACGATTAGAGTACCGTCAGGCA
>CAXBEL010000357.1:0-1785 GCA_963974735.1 uncultured Flavobacteriaceae bacterium
CCGGAATTTCGTCAAAATTGGGCAAATTATTACGCTAAGTTTATAAAAGCTTATGAGGCTGAAGGAATGCCTATATGGGGGCTTACAATTCAAAACGAACCTATGGCGACGCAAACTTGGGAATCCTGTATTTATTCTGCCGAAGAGGAGCGCGATTTCTTAAAAGACTATCTTGGGCCAACCCTAGAAAAAGAAGGCTTAGGAGCTAAAAATATAATCGTCTGGGATCATAATCGAGATCTTATGGTAAACCGCTCTAATGTGATTTTTGAAGATCCTGAAGCATCAAAATATGCGTGGGGTACCGGCTTTCACTGGTATGAAACTTGGACCGGTGCCGAACCTTTATACGAGAATGTAAACCGTGTGCATGAAGCATTTCCTGATAAAAAGCTCATGTTTACAGAAGGTTGCATTGAAAAGTTTGATGCTTCCAGATACCAATATTGGCCTAATGGTGAGCGTTATGGCGAGCAAATGATTCACGATTTTAACAATGGGACGGTAGCCTGGACAGACTGGAATATTCTTTTGGATCAAAACGGCGGGCCCAATCATGTGGGGAATTTTTGTTTTGCTCCTATTCACGCAGACACGACAACCGGTGAATTAATTTATACACCATCATATTATTACATAGGTCATTTTTCAAAATTCATAAAACAACAAGCTAAACGTCTTAGTTCTGCAGTAAGTAGAAGTGTGCTAATGAGTACAAGTTTTGAAAATATAGATGGTTCTTATGTGACGGTGGTGATGAATAAAACTGATGAGAATTTATCGTATTCACTGTATATCCAAGGAGCTGAAACTACTTTAGAAATACCAGCCCATAGTATTCAAAGCTTGGTTTATTAAGCGTTATCCAATATGTGATTAAAATAACCCTAAGAATATTCTTGTTAGGGTTATTTTAGTTTGGATTTTCTAAGTAGATTGTATTAACACATTATATTCATCTAGAATATTATTAGGCAGATCCTTTAAATAAATTTGAGTCGTGCTCAACTTGCTATGCCCAAGCATTGCAGAAATCGCCACCACAGGCACTTTGTGCAGCATCGCTTGCGTCGCAAAACTGTGTCTGGAGACGTAAGACGTTAAACGGGTTTCAATACCACACAGCCCTCCAAGTTCCTTTAAACCTTTATTATAGCGTAGACGCTCCCATTTTGCGTCCTTGTAGGCAAGTTCAGGATCGTTTCTAAAAATGATATCAAAAATATAATCGCTCTTTCTTTTGCCAACAGTATAATGTGCTAAAAGCGCTTCCAGTTGAGGAAACAGTTTAATATCATATAGTTTCCCGGTCTTTTTTCTCTTAAATTTTAAACGTCCGTCAATTATATTTTCCATTTTTAAATAAGCCAGGTCTATAAAGGAGATACCGTAAAGCATATAAGACAAGACAAAATAATTGCGATAATCAAAAAGATGGTGACCCGGTTTTAATTCCAGGTTGATGATTTTCTTTAAGTGTTCGATATCTAAAGCTCTTTTGGCTGTAGGGGTGGTGCGAATGGCATAAAACTCAAACGGATGCCCATCTTAATCGCTTTATTGTAGATAGCGCGTACTCCCTTAAGATAGGAAGCAGCACCGTTAATTGAATTTCCTTCTTTTGAAAGGTGATGCTTTTCAAAGTTTAACAGAAATTCATAATTGATTTCATTAAACGTTAAATCACTGCCACTCATAAATTTTCTAATCGCTTTGAGTACTTGATTATAAGCCTCCGCATTTCCAAAGCGTTTCATCTCTTTCATTTCTTCAATGACGCGCTCT
>CAXBEL010000358.1:0-1765 GCA_963974735.1 uncultured Flavobacteriaceae bacterium
TAAAGTCATTGGCATTGCCTAGCCAAAAAGAATATCCCATCCAGAATAAAGCTACTGCTACAAAAGGAATTAAAAAAGAAGCAAACCTTTTTAAAGGAATAATTAAACCAGCTAACAAAGCAGCAAGCATAATGGCCCACCACGGCAAGAAAATACTGAGTACGAGTGCTAGTATAAAAGTCAATATTAAATTGGCTATAATTTTCATTTGGCAGGATTTAAAGTTTGTGTGTAAAGCATATTTTCAGTTTGACTCGCATCCTGAAGAAATTCTAATTCTATATATTCTCCAGCAGCCCATCTGTCTATAAAGTTGTCGTAGTATTTACTACCGGGATTACCAGATTGACCACCTGGATAAATACCTAAAGCTTTGGGTGGAGAAGACATTTCAACAATCATACGCCAAGAAGGCCCGTGAGTTTCACTTGTAGCGTTTACAATATCTCTATATCCTCCTATGGGAAGATGCGAGCGGGAGAAAGCGGGCAGGCCTTGTAATAAATGACTCACTTTCGTGTCTTTAAATGCAGCCCAGGTATACTCATCATGAGTTGATTCCCATTTATCTAATTTAGATACGGCTTCCTTAAAGGTTATTAAGAAAATATCCGTGGCGTTTTCAACTTTATCTGTTTTTTCAATATCCATAAATTCATCATCTGGCTTATTTTTAAGAAGATAAACAGTTTGGTAAGTTGAAGGGTAGCGCAGCGTTAAGGAGTCATTTTCTATTTCATCCCATAAAGTAGGATCCATTTCATTCCACCACAATTGCCATATTACTGGGGCAAGTTTATCCTTATCACTATAATAATTCCAACTTTTGACTTCCTCTAAAACTTCAAGCTCATGAGAGGATAATTCTGCGGTATTCATACGGTCAATCATTGTTGGCAATAATTCCGCAGCTACCAGATTATAATTATTATTGTGAAGATCTTTAAAATCCTGAATATCAAATTTATCTTTTGATCTGAAAAAATCATTAATCACCCGATTTCTATATTCCTGATAAAAATCATTAAATACATAATAGGGATAGGTCTCATCAACTGGGTGTTGATTTGCGGAACTTACAAATCCACGTTCTGGGTTTTTAATATGCGCATTATGTTCCTGCGGAATAAAACCTTGCCAATCATTTGCAGGATTGGAGCCATCCATCAAGAATTTACCCTGTCCTTCCCATTTATTGGGAAATTTACCTTGTATCCAAAGCGCGATATCACCATGAGTTGAAGAAAAAATGAAATTCTGAGCTGGTGCAACATAATGTTTTAAGGCGTTTACATAATCTTCATATTTTTTTGCCTTGTTGAGGTCTAAAAATGTCTGTTGCGTGTTTGACCCTATATGTCCGGCCCATTTCATAGCATATCCTATTTCTTCTTCATTGCCTTTAAAAGAAGCATCATAAGTTACAGGTCCGTGATGCGTATAGATAACGGTATCGTAAAAAGTTTCCCTTCCTCTAATTTTTATTTCTTCAATTCTTTTTTTGGTTGATTTCCATTTATCATCATAACGATAATGGGTTTTACTATCATCTTGAAAATCTATCTTATACCAGTCCCTAACATCTCGTGTAGCATTTGTAACCCCCCAGGAAATATCGTTGTTAAACCCTATGATAATTCCCATCGCCCCTGGAAGGGTAACCCCAAAAGTGTTTTTTTCTGGAGTTGCTAATTGCATGGCATACCAGATGGAAGGCAAGTTTAAACCTAAATGTGGATCATTTGCTAAAATAGGATTGCCAGAA
>CAXBEL010000359.1:0-1762 GCA_963974735.1 uncultured Flavobacteriaceae bacterium
AGATCGCTTCAGAATGGAGCCAGATGCAAGAAATCGACTTTCAGTATATTCAACCTGGGAAACCAACCCAGAATGCTTTTATAGAGAGATTCAATGGAACCTATCGAAGAGGCGTTCTCAATAAGTACCTCTTTGAAGATCTAAATCAGGTAAGGGAACAAACCGAGACCTGGATGGAAGATTACAACAATGTAAGACCACATAATGCACTGGGAAAAATGGCCCCCGTAGCATACGCAAAAACTCATTCTCCTGGCGGTACCGCCAGGAGAATGAAAAATGATATTTTTAGACAATCAAGCAGTTCTAATTAGGGGAAGCTTACAATCAGAATCTTTTGGATCTTCAAAAACAAATCCATAATTACGAGGAAGGTCTCTTTTGAATCTTTTTGCTTTAACTAATTTATCTGTTTCAATATTAGGAGCTATCTTTATTGGAATACAAGAAAACATGAAAAACGAAATAATGATGAATATGAGTGGACGCATTGTTATTGTTTCTTTTAATCTATCAACAAATATAGCATCTAATCATTCAACGAAATGCCAACGTATAAAAAACACTGCTTAACCTTTCCTGAATCGAAAGTCCGTGCTCGCTTGGAACTAAACAAACCTCTGATTATTAAAAAATTGCTTTTTTGCATTCTTATACTTAATATTTTTTGCACTTACGGACAGAAAATAGAATACAAAACTTATGAAAAGGGAATAAATATTGGTCATATTGATACAATTAATTCTAAAGTTCTAAATGAAAGTAGAGAACTTTTAATTTATCTTCCTGAAAGTATAAGTTATTCTGAATATAAGAGAGATAAATATCCTGTACTCTATCTTTTAGATGGTAGGTACAATTTCCTTGAATTAGTCGCCTTACAAAGACAATATGCTGAGAAAAACGATACTAAAATTCTACCCGAAATGATAATTGTTGGAATTTCTAATAAAAACCACAATAAAAGAGGCTATGATTACTCTCCGACTCCAGCGGGGAATTCTGAGAGATATGGTGGTGGTGACCATTTTTTAAAATTTATAAAAAATGAATTATTTACATATATAGAAAATCGTTATCCTGCAGCAAGTAAAAATAGAACATTTATTGGGCATTCATTTGGAGGTGTTGCAGTATTGAATGCGCTGTCAAGGCATTCGGATATGTTTGAAAATTATGTATTAATTGATGCAAGTATTTGGTTTGATAATGAATTATTCCTTAACGATCCAGAATTCACATTAAAAGGTAAAAATTTATCAGATAAAAATCTATTCATAGGTATAGCTAATACTTCAAAGTACGGTAGTACTTTAGAATCTATTAAAAATGACACTATAAGTGCTAACAGGTATATCAGACATTCATTAGAATTAAAAAATCAAGTAAATGAATCCTCAACTGGACCTAATTTAGAATGGCAGTATTATGAAAATGATACTCACGGTAGCAGTATGTTTCTTACTCAATTAGATGCTTTAAGGTTTTTTTATTCCTGGTTTGAATTTAAAGAAGAAAAAAAATATCAGGGAAAATATGATTTGCCAAAGGCTGAGGAAGAATCTTTTTCTAGCTTAACTGAAAAACATTTTAAAATGGTCTCCGATAAATTAGGGTATGATTTTTATCCTACTGTACCATGGTTAATTAGTAATTCGGACATGCTTTTAAATTTTCATAAGGTTCCCGAACAGGCTAAAGATCTGTTATATCTTGCCAAAGAATATTATCCAGAAAATAAACAAATCAAAGATAAATTGTT
>CAXBEL010000360.1:0-1641 GCA_963974735.1 uncultured Flavobacteriaceae bacterium
ATAACCAGGCTTAATCCACACGCAAAAAAATCACAATCGCCTACATTAAAATACTTCTGCATAGCAGGAGCAAGAGGTCCATAGACTTCAGAAATATTAACCCCACCTTTTTCTATTATAGCGCCATTCTCAAGCACACGCGTACGGCCACCACCGCCTTCTTTGCGAACCCAGTTATCTTCTTTAAACTTTGCAGAACCATCTATTGCTTCTAGCTTTGAAGTAATTGTGTCTTGTAAATTCTTTATGTAGTTAACAAATTGTTCTCTCATGGGGTAATGACTTATGCTTATTTTTTTAAAATGTAAAGCTCCATATCCTGAGCTTCTTTACCTTCTGGTTTAAATTCTTTTTCAAGAGTGCTGTGCCATACAAAGCCGCTGTGTTCTGCGACTGCTATACTCTTTGTATTTGTTTTATGGGTGATGATTTTAAAGATTGAAATCTGGTGGTTTAAAAAAGCAAAATCTACAATTTGAGATACCGCTTGTGTTATCCATCCTCTTCCTTGAAACCGCGGACTTAAACAATACGCTAATTCTACTTCATTATTTTCAAAATCAAGATCTTTTAAGATGACCAATCCAGCTATCTCTGGGTGTATAATTGTATGTATAGCAAAGGTAAAATCAGTTTTATTTGCTGCTTCCTTTTCTTTAAGCGCAATATATTTTTTAGTAGCAGAAAGCGAAGTATTCTCTCTTAAAGTTATCGGGAAATATTCTTTAAAGGAGTCATTATCTTCCTTTAAAAGAAGGTGTAGCGCTTTAGCACCTTCTGCATTTAATAATGCAATTTCAAATTGAGATTCTTTGGTCATTGGTTTTTTTGATCTAAAAGGATGAGCGTTGTTTTGCTTGCCGCTGTAACCGAGATGGGCAAAACCAGAAGTATTCCGACGATCGGAATCAAAAGAAAAAGCATAAATACAATACCGTTGCCTATCGCATAACCTCGATTTTGTTTCACAAAGGAAACACTTTCGCGGTAACGCAAATGCCGTTCTAACGTATAATCCATATTACCAAAACCTGCGTAATAGGCTTGTATTAAAAATAGCAACAAAGTCGCAATGAAGCCTACAACAGGAATTAAGCTCAATAGCAATAAGGGCAGTGTCATAAGTAATTCCCAACCTAGATTACGCAGGTTTATACGTATGCCGCGTATAAGTTGGCTTGCATTTGAAGTATCTCGATGTTGATGAATTCCGGGCTCTAAATAGGCTTCTATTTTCTCAGACACAGGGCTCATAAAAGGAGCCGAGAATGCCATTATTAAATGTTTGTAGAGAATAAGCCCCAAGGCTATGATTACTAAAGCTCCTATTATGTTGCTAATGGTTGTCATAGTTTCTGCTCCCCAACTCCAGACCCATAAACCTGATATAAAACCACCTATAGTATCAGAAAATCCCCACGCCGTATGAATTAAACTTATAGAATCTTTGTAAGCCGCAAGTCCTTTAACTATAGATTTTATCATTCTTCAGAAATGTATACAAGCTGATTTTTAAAATTTACCACCTCTTCCGACTCACAGATTTGCTGTGCTTCCTGTGCTTTCTTCATTAATAAAAGTAAAATTTCGTCTTCTTTTTTATTAATCAATTCTGCCAGCAATAAGATGCCTACCTTATTA
>CAXBEL010000361.1:0-1513 GCA_963974735.1 uncultured Flavobacteriaceae bacterium
GGGAAATGTTGAAGAAGACAGTGGCACTATAGAAGGCAACATAGCCCGTCATCCTAAAAACCGAATGCAAAATATGGTATTTGAAGATGGTGATCACGGCAAAGAAGCGGTTACCCATTATAAAGTTCTTGAGCGATTGGGTTACGTAACTTTAGTTTCCTGCAAATTAGAAACAGGACGCACGCATCAGATTCGTGTGCATATGAAACATATAGGCCATACTTTGTTTAATGATGAGCGTTACGGCGGAGATGTGATTCTAAAAGGAACAACCTTTACCAAATACAAACAATTTGTAGAAAATTGCTTTAAAGTATTACCAAGACAAGCTTTGCACGCCAAAACTCTGGGATTTGAACATCCAGTTACTGGAGAGTGGAAAAGTTTTAACAGTGAAATACCCGAAGATATGCAAGCTGCGATTGAAAAATGGCGCAATTATGCAAAGCATCAAAGTATGTAAACTCGCTAAAAAAACCTTATTTAGGCACCCTCCTATCCCGTGGAGAATTCATAGATTCTTTTTAACTTATAGGAAAAATTTGTTGCTATGCTTGACTCGCTTTCACAGGAAACCCAGATAGTTTTACTTTTTATTATTATCGCCGTTCTATTTTTAGCGGTTTTTGCCAATAATAAAAAAAACAAAAATAAGCTCTACAATCGGAAGGGAAGGGATTTTAAAAAGAACTACTTCGATAGAAAAAAGAAAAGGAAACGCTAATATGAAAATCTATACTAAAACAGGTGATAAAGGTACTACAGCACTATTTGGCGGCACCCGCGTTCCCAAGCATCATATACGTATTGAAAGCTATGGTACAGTTGATGAGTTAAATTCACATTTGGGTCTAATTCGTGATCAGGAAATTGACTTACATAGCAAAGAAATTCTGATGCAAATTCAGGATAAGCTTTTTACAATAGGCGCCATTCTTGCGACCGATCCTGAAAAAGAAAAGCTCAAAAATGGCAAAGACCGGTTAAACATACCGCATATCACAGAGCAGGATATAAACGATCTGGAAAATGAAATGGATACTATGGAGGCTGCCTTAGAGCCTATGACGCATTTTATTCTTCCAGGTGGGCATCAAACGGTGTCATTCTGTCACATTGCCCGTTGTGTCTGTAGAAGAGCCGAGCGTTTAGCAACGGCACTATTTGAACAAGAGCCTTTTGACATCACCACTTTAAAATATTTAAACAGATTATCTGATTACTTGTTTGTGCTGGCACGGAAATTGTCTAAAGACTTGCGAGCGGAAGAAGTAAAATGGATTCCCAAGAAGAATGATTGATTGCTTTTAGCTCTTATTAATACCGCAATTTTTAATAGGTATTATTGACGTTCTTAAAAATAATTTTAAATAATTGATTATTTACTTGGTTTTTACGTCTAAAAAATTATTTTTGCAAAAATTTAAAACACGTTGACCTATGTACTGGACTTTAGAATTAGCCTCCCATTTAAGCGATGCACCTTGGCCGGCCACAAAAGATGAATTAATCG